>NZ_JAAGPM010000081.1:0-36806 GCF_017104865.1 Burkholderia sp. Ac-20349 | reverse complement strand
CGCTCGCACCGGTCACCGGCCTCGTCTCGACGGTCACGGGCGCGCTCGGCGGCGCAACGGGCGGCACGAGCGGCGGCCCGCTCGCGCCGGTCACGGGTCTCCTCGGCACGGTGACGGGTGCACTCGGCGGCGCGACGGGCGGCAGCAGCCCGCTCGCCCCGGTGACGAACGCAGTGTCCACGGTGACCAGCACGGTCGGTGCGCCGGCATTGACCGGCGGTACGGGCGCCGTCACGAACTCGGGCTCGGCGTCGAATCCGCTCGCGCCGGTCACGTCGCTGATCGGCGGCCTGCTCGGCGGCACGCACGGCAAGTAAACCAAGATCCATCAATCGACAAGACAGCGAGGAGTCACTCATGTCCCAGCAACGTTCTCTCACGACAGCCACCCTGCGCCAATGGCGCGTGCCCCTCACGGCCTTCGCCGCAGCCTGCCTGCTGGCCGCCTGCGGCGGCGGCGGCGTCAGCTCGCCGCCGACCAGCAGCAACAACAACCCCAGCACGAGCGGTACGCCGAGCACGAGCGGCACCAGCGGCACGCCAACCGGCACCAAGGGAGTCGTCAGCACTGTTGGCCAGACGGCCACCGACCTCGGCAGCACGGTCGGCAACATCAGCCTGCCGGGCCTCGGCGACGGCGTGACGAAGGGTGTCGGCAGCACGATCTCCAGCACCGGTACGATCGTCGGCGCAGCCGCCGATGCCGTGAGCAACGGACTGGGACAGATCGGCACGACTAACGATCCGGTGGGCACGACCGTCGCAGGCCTCGGCAACGTGGTCGGCGCGACGAGCAACACGGTGTCCGGCCTGAGCTCGACGGTCAAGGCGCTCGGCACGGGCCAGCTCGCGCCGCTCGCTCCTGTCACGACGCCGGTCGGCACCGTGCTCGACACGGTGGCCAACGGCCTGACAGCCGCCGGCACGACGATCGGCTCGACGTTGTCGTCGGGTGCCGTACAGCAGGTAACGCAGCCGATCAGCTCGGCGATCACGCCGCTCGTGATCACCGCCGGCCAAGTCACGCAACAGGTCGGCACGACGACCGGCCTCGGCCAACCCGTCTCGGGCCTGCTCGGCCAGGTTGGCGGCGCGATCAGCTCGGCCGGCAAGCAGGTCGGCGGCACGTCGAGCCAGCCGCTCGTCGGCGACGTCGGTCAGCTCGTGACCGCGGTCGGCAACACCGTGACCAACGCGGGCGGCCTCGTCAACCCGAACGGCCCGAACGGCGCAGCACCGATCCCCGGCCTGATCACGAGCCTCGTCGGCGGCTCGACGGCGACCGTACAAAACGGCGCGTCGTCGGGTTCCGGCTCGACGAATCCGCTCGGCGGCCTGCTGTCGGGTCTCGGCTCGACGCCGCTCGGCTCGCTCACGGGCGCACTCGGCGGCGCGACCGGCGGCTCGGGCAGCGGCCCGCTCGCACCGGTCACCGGCCTCGTCTCCACGGTGACGGGCGCGCTCGGTGGCGCAGCAGGCGGCAGCGGCGGCCCGCTCGCCCCCGTCACGAATCTCGTGTCGACGGTGACGGGCACGCTCGGCGGCGCAACGGGCGGCACAGGCAGTGCAAACCCTCTCGCGCCGGTCACCGGTTTGCTGAATACTGTCACCGGAGCTGTGGGTGGCGCAGCAGGATCGGGGGGCGCGAGCCCGCTCGCGCCGGTCACGTCGCTGGTCGGCAGCGTCACGGGTACGGCAGCGTCGGGCGGCAGCTCGACGGGCCTGCTGGCACCGGTCACGGGGTTGCTGGGTAGCGTTGGCAAGTAAGGAGGACGGTCGCATCTTCGCAGCCGGAGCGAATGGCGCGACCGTACAAACACAACCGGCATTGCGGCACGCGGCGCGCGACACCCTGGTGTCGCGCGCCGGCATTACAAAGAAGACGAAAAGCAAGGCCTACGAGGAAGAACAATGAAATCCAGACTCGACAGATGGATGATGCTGCTCGCCATCGCGGCAGCAAGCACGGCACATGCACAAACGCGCGTCGGAGGTAACCCGCTCGACTCCCTGCCCCAGATCAACGCGCCGAAAACCGGCCCGAACGTGACCGTGCAGGTCGCACCGCAAGCACCGCAGTTGCAGGAGTTGCTATCGCGCCACGTGACACCGAAGACGTTCCAGGTCGAAGGCGTGAAGTCCGTGCCGTTCGAGGAAATCTCGCGTCGCTTCACCCCTCTCGTCGGCAAGGACATCACGATCGGCGAATTGATCGAAACCGCCAACGGCGTGACCAAGCTGTACCAGGATCGCGGTTTCGCGCTGTCGTTCGCGTTCATTCCTGCGCAGACGTTCGAGAACGGCGTCGTGCGCATCACGGTTGTCGAAGGCTACGTGTCGGACGTCAAGGTCACCGGCAAGCCCGGTGCGATGGAATCGAAGATTCGTGCGATCGCCGCGCATATCACTGCCGATCGCCCGCTGCGCCGCGCGACGTTCGAACGCTACGTGAACACGTTCGGCCTGTTGCCCGGCCTCACGGTAAAGGCGAACGTCCCGCCGCCGCAAACCACCGACGGTGCGACGACGCTCGAACTCGCCGTGGACCGCAAGCCGTTCAACGTCAGCACCGGCATCGACTTCAACCACCCGGGCGTCCAGGGTCTCATCACCGCGACCGAAAACGGCCTCACGTCGTTCGGCGAGCAACTGAGCATTTCCGCGCTGGCGCCGCCGGGGCGCGACAAGCAGACTTACTTCGCATTCAGCGGTGCGCTCCCCGTCGGCAGCAGCGGCCTGATCACGCGCCTCGACGCGAGCACCTATCGCGGCAAGCCGACTGACAATCCCGGCCTGCCGTCGTACATCCAGCGTACGGTCAAGAACGAAAAACTGGGTCTTTCGGCATCCTATCCAATACTGCTGAACAATCAGCGCAGCCTGCTCGGTACCGTATCGGGCTATGCGGCGCACAACGAGGACAATTACCAGAACCAGATCACCGGCGCGACGCTCAACAATCGGTCGCAGGTTCGCGTGATGCAGCTGCAGCTTGACTACACGAGCGTCCAGCCGAAACAGGTGCGAAAGTTCAGTGTCAACGTGGCCAAGGCGTTCGACATCCTCGGTGCGTCGAAATCGCAGACCGCCCAGGCGAATGGCTCGACGATTACGTACGCCGACCCAATTTCGCTGACCTTCGTCCGTACCGGCGCGACCTACACGCAAACCAACGAATGGCCGTTCCGGATCGGTACGTCGATCTCGCTGACCGGGCAATACAGCCCCGACTCGCTGCCGACGTCCGAGCAGATTTCGTTTGGCTCCACGCGCTACGCGCTCGGCTATCAGCCGGGCGAAGCGTCGGGTGACTCGGGATGGGGGATGTCGCTGGAGGTCAACCGTGGCTTCACTCCGGGCTGGACGTATATGAAATCCGTTACGCCATACATCGCCTACGACATGGCACGTGTGTACCTGCATGCCGGCACACCATCACCGAACCGCATGTCGTCGGTCGGCATCGGCGTGCGTTTCTCGGACAGCCGCTTCTACAGCCTCGATCTGAACGTCGCGAAGCCGGTGGGAGACGCGCCCGTCGAAAGCGCATCGCGCAGCCCACGTATCAACGCCGCATTTTCGTATCAGCTCAACTGATCGGTCACCCGACAGCCCGCGCCACGCGGGCTGTTTCGATTAGAGTCCCCTCTATCAAACGTGGCGCGCGGTTTCACGTATTCTGGCGAAGCTCGCAACATGCCCGCCCCATGCAGACGGTTGTGCGTGCAAATCGAACACGACATGCAAAACAAGGAGGACGACAATGATTCAACTGACCCGCCCGTTGCGTGCAATCGCCGTCGCCGGCGCACTGCTCGCTTGCGCCGCCCCCACGTTCGCACAAGCTGACAACCCCATCGGCATGTGGCAGACGATCGACGACAACACCCATCAGCCGAAGGCGCTCGTGCAGATCGCCGAAGACAGCGACGGTGCGCTGACCGGCAAGGTCGTCAAGGGCCTCGGCGCGAACGATACGCCGGATCGCCGCTGCACCGCCTGCACGGACGAGCGCAAGGATCAGCTCATCAAGGGCATGACGATCATCAAGGCAATGAAGAAGGAAGGCGACCACTGGGACGGCGGCAACATTCTCGACCCGGAGAACGGCAAGGTCTACAAGTGCAAGATGACGCTTGAAGACGGTGGCCAGAAACTCGTCGTGCGCGGTTACATCGGCGTGTCGCTGCTCGGTCGTTCGCAGACCTGGGTTCGCCAGCAATAATGCGACTCGCGCTTAAACGCGCGGCTCAATGAAAAAATCGGCCTGGCGACATTGTCGCAGGCCGATTTTCTTTTGGTGCGCGTGTAGCTGGAACTGATGGATATCACGCTGCATGCTTCAGCGTGTCCGACGCATAGCTGCCAGGTGCGCGATACGCAGGCGCCACATTGCTGCGCGCTTCCGCCGCCTTCGATTGCGTGTGCTTGCGCATCCGCGTGGACAACTCGTTGCACAGATTCACGCCTGCGTCGCCATAGAGTTCGCGCATGACACTCATCAACGTACCCGTCTCGTGCCAGACCTTGAAGCGTCGATGGCAAGTTTGATACGAAGGGTAACGGCGCGGCATGGCCGACCACGTTGCGCCGCTGTAGATCACCCAGAGCACGCCGTTCAGGACGGCACGCGTATTGGCCAACGGCCGGCCGCGCAACTCGGTGCGCGGCTGCATTTCGGGCAGAAGCGACGCGACGCAGCGCCACTCTTGATCGGTCAAATCGCGATACGGTGTCATGGACATCTCCAGCCTTAGTAACCATGACACAACGATATCGGCTCACCTCAACAATGAATATAAGACAAATCCGAAAATACCCCGAGATTGCCTTAATTTGACCGGAATTGACGTTTGAATCCCGTCAATTGCCGGAAATCGCACTCAGGTCAACGACGTATCGACGATGCGGCGCGGCGTTTCGATGTATTCCTTCGACTGCATCTCGACGATTCGCGAGACCGTACGCGCAAACTCGTTGGCCATCGGGCCTTCGACGTACAACTGCTCCGCCGGCACCGCCGCGGACATCAGCAGCTTGACCTTGTGGTCGTACAGCACGTCGATGAGCCACGTGAAGCGGCGCGCCTCGGACGCCATCCGCGGCGACATCTGCGGCACCTCGGACAGCACGATCGCGTGGAAGCGGCTCGCGAGCTCGAGATAGTCGTTCTGCGAGCGCGGGCCGCCGCACAGCGTCGCGAAGTCGAACCATACGACGCCGTCCGCCTTGCGCAGCGCCTTCAGCTCGCGCTTCTCGATATGCAGGAGCGGGCTTTCATCGGGAACGGCAGCGAGCTTCTGGAACGCATGCCGCAATTCGCGATCGGCATCCGCGCCGAGCGGCGTGTGATACATCTTCACCTGCGCGAGCGTGCGCTGGCGATAATCGACGCCCGCGTCGACGTTGAGCACATCGAGCCTGGACTTGATCAGCGCGATCGCCGGCAGCATGCGGTCGCGATGCAGGCCGTCCGGATACAGGTCGTCGGGGTCGTAGTTGGACGTCATCACGAACTGCACGCCGTTGTTGAACAGGCGGTCGAGCAGACGATACAGGATCATCGCATCGGCAATGTCCGACACGTGGAACTCGTCGAAGCAGATCAGCCGGTAGCGCTTCGCAATACGTCGTGCGAGTTCGTCGAGCGGATCCGCCTGCCCTTTCAATTCCTCGAGCTCGCGGTGCACTTCGCGCATGAATTCGTGGAAATGCAGGCGCGTCTTGCGCTGCACGGGCACGACCGCGTAGAAGCTGTCCATCAGGAAGCTCTTGCCGCGACCGACGCCGCCCCACATGTAGACGCCGCGCGGGAGGTCGGGATGATTGATGAGCTTCTTGAATGCGTTCGAGCGGCGCGCCTTGTACTCGACCCACTCGTCGAAGCATTGCTGCAGACGATCGACGGCCGCGCGCTGCGCGGGATCGGACTGATAGCCGCGCGTGGTCAATTCGCGCGTGTAGTATTCGGTGACGTTCATCGGGCAAACCAGAAAGAACGAAGGCGGACGGGAAACCCCGCCCGCCTTCGTCATGAGACGGCTGCGCCGGCCGTTGGCCGGCCGGCGCTATACCGCGCTCAGCTGTTCAGCGAGCGCTTGTCGACGGCGAGCGCCGCTTCGCGCATCACTTCCGACATCGACGGGTGCGGATGGCAGATACGGGCGATGTCTTCCGACGCCGCCTTGAACTCCATCGCGACCACGGCTTCCGCGATCAGGTCCGACGCGTTCGCCGCGATCACGTGCACGCCGAGCAGTTCGTCGGTCTTCGCATCCGCGATCATCTTCACGAAGCCGTCCGGCGCATTCATGCCGAGTGCGCGGCCGTTGATCGAGAACGGGAACTTGCCCGACTTGATCTCGCGGCCTTCCGCCTTCAGCTGCTGCTCCGTCTTGCCGACCCATGCGATTTCCGGGTACGTGTAGATCACCCACGGAATGCAGTTGTAGTCGATGTGCGGCTTCTGGCCGTCGATCACTTCCGCGACCAGCACGCCTTCGTCTTCCGCCTTGTGCGCGAGCATCGGGCCACGCACCACGTCGCCGATCGCGAACACGTTCGGCACTGCCGTACGGCAGTGGTCGTCCACGTCGATGAAGCCGCGTTCGTTCGCCTTCAGGCCGATTGCCTCGAGGCCGAGGTTGTCGGTGTTCGGCACGCGGCCGACCGACACGATCAGGCGGTCGGCGTCGAGCGTCTGCGCGTTGCCGTCCTTGTCCGTGTAGGCGATCGACACGCCGTCCGCGGTCGTCTTCACTTCGCCGATCTTCACGCCGAGATGGATGTCGAGGCCCTGCTTCTTGAACAGCTTGGCCGCTTCCTTCGCGAGCGCTTCGTCGGCTGCGCCGAGGAACGCCGGCAGCGCTTCGAGCACCGTCACTTCGGCACCGAGGCGACGCCACACCGAGCCGAGCTCGAGGCCGATCACGCCTGCGCCGATCACGGCGAGCTTCTTCGGTACCGCGTCGAACGTCAGCGCACCTTCGTTGTCCGACACGATCTTGTTGTCGACCGGGAGGCCCGGCAGGTGACGCGCCTTCGAGCCCGTCGCGATGATCACGTTCTTCGCGGTCACGACTTCGGCTTCGCCTTCGCCGCTCACTTCGATCTGCACGCCGGCGTCGGTCTTGCCGGTGAACTTGCCATGGCCCTTCAGCCAGGTGATCTTGTTCTTCTTGAACAGGAACTCGATCCCGCTCGTCATCTTCTCGACGATTGCGTCCTTGCGGCCGAGCATCTTCGCGACGTCGATCTTCACGCCGTCGACCGTGATGCCGTGGTCGGCCAGGTGGTGCGACGTGTTCTCGAACTCTTCCGACGATGCGAGCAGCGCCTTCGACGGGATGCAGCCGACGTTCAGGCACGTGCCGCCGAGCTTCAGCGCGCCGGCCGGGTTCTTCCACTTCTCGATACAGGCAACGGTCTTGCCGAGCTGCGCAGCGCGGATCGCGGCGATGTAGCCGCCAGGGCCGGCGCCGATCACGACGACGTCAAATTCCTTGGACATGACAATCCTTTCTTCTTGTGCAACCGCACGGGCAGCGCGTGTCGCGCGCCCGTGCGGAGCGGGTCAATGCGGTGAAACTCGGCTTACAGGTCGAGCAGCAGGCGTGCCGGATCTTCCAGCGCATCCTTCATCGCGACGAGCGACAGCACGGCTTCGCGGCCGTCGATGATGCGGTGGTCGTACGACAGCGCGAGGTAGTTGATCGGACGGATCACGATCTGGCCGTTTTCGACGACCGGACGCTCCTTCGTCGCGTGCACGCCGAGGATTGCCGACTGCGGCGGGTTGATGATCGGGGTCGACAGCATCGAGCCGAACACGCCGCCGTTCGAGATCGAGAACGTACCGCCCGTCATTTCCTCGATCGACAGCTTGCCGTCCTTCGCCTTCTGGCCGAACTCGGCGATCTTCTTTTCGATCTCGGCGAGGCTCAGTTGATCCGCGTTGCGCAGGATCGGCACGACGAGGCCGCGCGGCGAGCCGACAGCGATACCGATGTCGAAGTAGCCGTGGTAGACGATGTCGTTACCGTCGATCGACGCGTTCACGAGCGGGAACTTCTTCAGCGCGTGGACGGCCGCCTTCACGAAGAACGACATGAAGCCGAGCTTCACGCCATGTTCCTTCTCGAACTTGTCCTTGTACTTGTTGCGCAGCTCCATGACCGGGGCCATGTTCACTTCGTTGAACGTCGTCAGGATCGCGTTGGTCTGCTGCGACTCGAGCAGGCGCTCGGCGATACGCGCACGCAGGCGCGACATCGGCACGCGCTGCTCCGGACGGTCGTTCAGCCAGGTCGTCGCCGACGCCGGCACCTTCACGTCCGGCAGCGACGGCTTCGCAGCGGCGGTCTTCGCCGGTGCGGCAGCCGGAGCAGCCTTCGGTGCGCTGCCTGCTGCCAGCGCGTCGCCCTTCGTGACGCGGCCGTCGCGGCCCGAACCTGCGACGTCGCCCGCCGACAGGCCCTTCTCGGCCAGCAGCTTCGATGCAGCCGGCGATGCGGTGGTCGACGATGCGGCTGCGGCGACCGGCTGTGCTGCCGGTGCGGCTGCAGCAGGCGCTGCTGCCGGCTTGACTTCGGCGGCGCCCGCAGCGGCTTCGGCTGCACCTGCCTTCGCTTCAGTGTCGATCGTTGCGATCAGCTGATCGGCCACGACGGTGTCACCGTCGTTCTGCAGCACTTGCGCGAGCACGCCCGCGGCCGGTGCCGGCACTTCAAGCACGACCTTGTCGGTCTCGAGTTCGATCAGGATTTCGTCTTGAGCAACTGCTTCGCCCGGCTTCTTCTTCCACTGCAGCATGGTGGCTTCCGAAACCGACTCCGAAAGCTGGGGGACTTTGACTTCTACGATAGCCATGTGATTTTCCTGGATGCTTAATCTGGGTAATGACGAGGTTCGTGCGATTCCTTCGGCCGATGCGGCGCGCGACGCGCCCGGCGGGCCAAAAGAGACGGGAAAGCGCATGGCGCCTTCCCGTTTCGCTTCCGTCGGTTATTTCGCGATCGATGCGCTCTTCAGGCGGCCGAATGCACCTTCGATGAGGGCCTTCTGCTGCTCGTAGTGCTTCGCGTAGTAGCCAACCGCCGGCGAGGCCGAAGCCGGACGGCCGCTGTATGCCAGCTTCTGCCCTTCCTTCATGCCTTCCTTCAGATGGTGCTCGACGTAGAACCAGGGACCCTGGTTCTGCGGCTCGTCCTGCACCCAGACCACTTCAGTCGCGTTCTCGTACTTCTTCATTTCGGCTTCGAACTGCTTGTGCGCGAACGGATACAGCTGCTCGATACGGATGATCGCGACGTCGTTCGCCTTCGCTTCGCGGCGATGGGCGACGAGGTCGTAATACACGCGGCCCGAGCATGCCAGCACGCGCTTGACCTTCTTCGCGTCGATGCCGCCGTCGGTTTCGCCCAGCACCGGCTGGAACGAACCCTTCGCGAGTTCCGACAGGTCCGACACCGCTTCCTTGTGGCGCAGCAACGACTTCGGCGTTGCGACGATCAGCGGCTTGCGGAACAGGCGGATCATCTGGCGACGCAGCAGGTGGAAAATCTGCGCCGGCGTCGTCGGTTGAACGACCTGCATGTTGTGATCTGCGCACAGTTGCAGGAAGCGCTCGATACGCGTCGACGAGTGTTCCGGACCCTGGCCTTCGTAGCCGTGCGGCAGCAGCATCGTGAGACCCGACACGCGGCCCCACTTCACTTCGCCCGACGAGATGAACTGGTCGATCACGACCTGTGCGCCGTTGACGAAGTCGCCGAACTGCGCTTCCCACAGCACGAGCGTGTTCGGCTCGGCGGTCGAGTAACCGTATTCGAAGCCCAGCACCGCTTCTTCCGACAGCACCGAGTCGATCACCGTGAACTTCGCCTGGCCGTCAGCGATGTTCTGCAGCGGCACGTACGTGCCGTCGTTCCAGCGCTCGCGGTTCTGGTCGTGCAGCACCGCGTGACGGTGCGTGAACGTGCCGCGACCCGAGTCCTGGCCCGTCAGGCGCACCGAGTAGCCCGATGCGACGAGCGACGCGAACGCGAGGTGCTCGCCCATGCCCCAGTCGAGCGGCTGGTCGCCACGCGCCATGTTGCGACGGTCGTTGATCACGCGCTCGACGAGCGGGTGAACCTTGAAGTTTTCCGGGACCGTCGTGATGCGTTCGCCGAGGCGCTTCAGTTCTGCGAGCGGCACGGCCGTGTCGGCTGCATCCGTCCACTTGCGGTTCAGGAACGGAACCCAGTCGACCGCATACTTGCTCTTGTAGTTCGACAGGACCGGGTCGACCGTGTGGTGACCGTCGTCCATCGCCTTGCGGTACGCCTTCACGAAGCCGTCGGCGTCTTCCGCGGTGATCACGCCCTGCTGCACGAGCTTCTCGGCGTACAGCGCACGGGTGCCCGGGTGCTGCGCGATCTTCTTGTACATCAGCGGCTGCGTGACCGCCGGCGTGTCCTGCTCGTTGTGGCCCAGCTTGCGGAAGCAGACGATGTCGATCACGACATCCTTGTGGAACTGCATCCGGTAGTCGATCGCGATCTGGATCGCGAGCACGACAGCTTCCGGATCGTCACCGTTCACGTGCAGCACCGGCGCCTCGATCATCTTGACGACGTCGGTACAGTACAGCGTCGAGCGCGCATCGCGCGGGTCGGACGTCGTGAAGCCGATCTGGTTGTTGATGACGATGTGCAGCGTGCCGTGCGTGCCGTAACCGCGCGTCTGCGCGAGGTTCAGCGTTTCCATCACGACGCCCTGGCCAGCGAAGGCCGCGTCACCGTGGATCTGCACCGGCAGCACTTGCAGGCCGTCTTCGTCGCCGCGACGATCCATACGCGCCTTCGCGGAACCTTCGACCACCGGGTTCACGATTTCGAGGTGCGACGGGTTGAACGCGAGCGACAGGTGGACCGGGCCGCCTTCCGTCGACACGTCCGACGAGAAGCCCTTGTGGTACTTCACGTCACCGGCCGGCAGGTCGTCGACGTGCTTGCCTTCGAATTCGGCGAACAGGTCGGCCGGCATCTTGCCCAGCGTGTTGACCAGCACGTTCAGACGGCCACGGTGGGCCATGCCGATGATGATTTCCTGGACGCCGCGCTTGCCCGAGTGCTGGACGACTTCGTCCATCGCTGCGATGAAGCTTTCGCCGCCTTCGAGCGAGAAGCGCTTCTGGCCGACGTACTTGGTGTGCAGATAGCGCTCGAGGCCTTCCGCTGCCGTCAGGCGATTCAGGATGTGCTTCTTCTCGTCTGCCGAGAAATTCGGCGTCGCGCGGATCGACTCCAGGCGCTCCTGCCACCAGCGCTTCTGTTCCGGGTCGCTGATGTACATGTATTCGGCGCCGATCGTGCCGCAGTACGTGTCGCGCAGACCCTTGACGATGTCACGCAGCGAAGCCTGGTCGAAACCGAAGTACAGGTTGCTTGCGCTGTACGTCTGGTCGAGGTCGCCTTCGGAGAAATCGTAGAACGCGGGTTCGAGCTCGGGAATGGCGGGACGTTCGCGACGCTTCAGGGGATCCAGATTGGCCCATTGCGAGCCGAGGAAGCGATAGGCGCTGATAAGGGACTGGACGTGCACTTGCTTGCGTGCCGCAGCCAGATTGCTGGTGCTTTCGCGCGGAATGAAGGCATTGGCCTTCGCGCGCTCGGCGAACGATTCGACGATCGGAAAATGGGCGACGTCATTGGCATTCGAACCGTCCGTTGCAGGTACGTTCTGCAGCGCGTCGAAATACTCTCGCCAGTTCTCCGGCACCGATGCCGGATTGTTGAGGTATGCATCGTACAGTTCTTCAACGTACGAAGCATTGCCGCCGAACAGATAGGAGTTCAGCTGAAACTGCTTCATTACATCTGACATTTTACGCTCACCTTTCTTCGAGCTTCTCGAGAAATAGCGGGTTACTCAACCTTCCGCGACACGGCCTGACCGTTTAGCGGATTGCGAATCAAGTCTTGCTTGGAAGGACCTAAACTTGCGTGCGCGCAGCATATCACAGAACCGATACCGGAGTTCACGGTGAAATGCGCCTGAAAGCCCGCCCGACGGGGTTTTGCCGGATTGCCGCGACCGCCAGAAACAGTGTTTTGCAGGCAACCCGATTGCACGTCGCGCAGATGCAAAAAAAGGCTGCCCGCAGGCAGCCTTTTCCGTGATGCAGCGAACGGTCGAAATGCTTAGTCGACCGCGCCTTCGCGGCTCGCGCGGCGACGCTCGTGTTCCTTCAGGTGACGCTTGCGCAGACGGATCGACTGCGGCGTCACTTCGACGAGTTCGTCGTCGTCGATGAATTCGACCGCGTATTCCAGCGACATCTGGACCGGCGGCACGAGGCGCACGGCTTCGTCGGTACCCGACGCACGCACGTTGGTCAGCTGCTTGCCCTTAATCGGGTTCACGACGAGGTCGTTGTCACGGCTGTGGATACCGATGATCATGCCCTCATACAGCGCGTCACCCGGCTTCACGAACATGCGGCCGCGATCCTGCAGCTTCCACAGTGCGTAGGCCACGGCAGCGCCGTCGTCCTGCGAGATCAGCACGCCGTTGCGGCGCTCGAACACCGAGCCGTCCTTGACCGGTGCGTACGAGTCGAAGATGTGGCTCATCAGGCCCGTGCCGCGCGTCAGCGTCAGGAACTCGCTCTGGAAGCCGATCAGGCCACGCGCCGAGATCTTGTACTCCAGGCGCGTGCGGCCGCGGCCGTCCGACGCCATGTCGAGCATCTCGCCCTTGCGGCGGCCGAGCTCTTCCATCACGCCGCCCTGATGCTCGTCCTCGACGTCGACCGTCAGCAGCTCGTACGGCTCGTGACGAACACCGTCGATTTCCTGCATCACGACGCGCGGACGCGACACGGCCAGCTCGTAGCCTTCACGACGCATGTTCTCGACGAGAATCGTCAGGTGCAGTTCGCCGCGGCCCGACACTTCGAACACCGTTTCGTCGCCGGTGTCCTTCACGCGCAGCGCGACGTTGTGGTTCAGTTCCTTCATCAGGCGGTCGCGGATCTGGCGGCTCGTGACGAACTTGCCTTCGCGGCCGGCGAGCGGCGACGAGTTGACGAGGAAGTTCATCGTCAGCGTCGGCTCGTCGACGGTGATCATCGGCAGCGCTTCCGGCGTATCCACCGCGCAGATCGTTGCACCGATGCCGACGTCTTCAATACCGTTGATCAGCACGATGTCGCCCGCTTCGGCCGATTCGACCTGCACGCGCTCGAGGCCCGTGAACGACAGCACCTGGTTGATCTTGCGGTTCAGCACATCGCCTTCCGGCCCGAAGCGCATCGCGACCGGCTGGCCCGGCTTGATGCGACCGCGCGTGATGCGGCCGACGCCGATCCGGCCGACGTACGTCGAATAGTCGAGCGACGTGATCTGCAGCTGCAGCGGCGCTTCCGGATCTGCCGGGCGGACCGGCACGTGTTCGAGGACTGCCTCGAACAGCGGGCGCATGTCGCCTTCGCGCGCAGCCGGGTCGAGCGACGCATAGCCGTTCAGGCCCGATGCGTAGACGATCGGGAAGTCGAGCTGCTCTTCCGTTGCGCCGAGCTTGTCGAACAGGTCGAAGGTCTGGTTGATGACCCAGTCGATCCGCGCACCCGGACGGTCGATCTTGTTGACGATGACGATCGGCTTCAGGCCGAGCGCGAGCGCCTTCTTCGTGACGAAGCGCGTCTGGGGCATCGGGCCCTCGACCGCGTCGACGAGCAGCAGCACCGAGTCGACCATCGACAGCACGCGCTCCACCTCACCACCGAAGTCCGCGTGCCCCGGCGTGTCGACGATGTTGATGTGCGTGCCTTCGTACTCGACCGCGCAGTTCTTCGCGAGAATCGTGATCCCGCGCTCTTTTTCGATGTCGTTCGAGTCCATCACCCGTTCCGCAATCTGCTGGTTCTCGCGGAAGGTGCCGGACTGGCGAAGCAGTTGGTCGACGAGCGTGGTCTTGCCGTGGTCGACGTGGGCGATGATGGCGATATTGCGAAGGGCGCGGGTCATAGAAACCTGGAAATCGTTTGAACGCGCAAACGCGCCCGCTCGTTTTTCACGGGCGCGCGCACATTGCAGCTTGGAAAGCCACAAATTATAGCACGTGAGAATGTCGAGAGCTGATGGGCACGTTGCGACGCGACAAGCTGGCCGGCACGCCCTCCCCTCGAACGCATCAATCATGCCGAAGCCGCATCACCGGCGAGGTCAAAAACCTTATCGATATAAGGGATTTGTCTGACGCGAAGCGCGCCCTTTGCCGTTCGATTAACATTTGCCGCGGCAAGCAACTGTGCCTATACTGCTGCCTAGTCAACTATTGCAGCTTCAGGGTTTTATGTCGGATTCTTCTACCCAACCACCCGTTTCGCCGCTGTCTTCGTATCAGATGAACGACAGCGTCGGCTATCTGATGTCGCGCGTGAAGTCGGTGATGACCAACCTCGTCACGCAACGCACGCAGGAAGAGCTCGGCATCACGGGCACGCAGGCGAGCATGCTATTCATGATCGCGGTCGGCAAATGCTCGACGGCCGCCGAGCTCGCGCGCGAGTACGGGATCGACGCGAGCGCGGTCACGCGCCTGCTCGACCGGGTCGAGAAACGCGGCCTGCTGTCCCGCGTCCGCAGTATCGAGGATCGGCGCGTCGTGCGCCTTGAGCTGACCGACGAAGGCCGTGCGCTCGCCGAGCGGCTGCCGCCCATTTTCCGCAGCGTGCTCGACCAGGTGCTGGACGGGTTTACGCCGGAAGAAGTCGGGTTCCTGAAGAGCATGCTGCGCCGCATTCTCAGCAACTACTGCGAGACCGCCGGCGGCAGCATCACGTAATAGTTGCCATAACAATTACTTTTGACAGATTAATGTAAGGAAATCCTTGCAGTGTCCATCATTCATTCCGAGTCAGGGATCAGCGCGATGAAATCCTCCCCGTTGTCCGTGCGCGCCGGGTCGTGCCGCGCCGCCGTCGCCGCCGCGGTCGCCGCACTGGCGCTGGCGGGCTGCGCTAATTACATCGGCATCAAGAGCGACAAGCAGATCGCCCCCGCGTCGCAATTCGAATCGGCCCAGAGCCTGCCGGCCCAGGGCGGCCAGTGGCCGGCGCTCGACTGGGCCGGCCAGTTCGGCGATCCGCAGTTGCCGAAGCTGATCGACGAAGCCCTGCAGGGCAATCCGTCGATCGCGCAGGCGCAGGCGCGTATCGCCAAGGCATCGTCGTACATCGAATCGTCGCGTTCGAGCCTGCTGCCGAAGGCGGAAGCCAGCTATTCGTGGACACGCGAGCTGTATTCGTCGAATGCACTGTTCCCGCCCCCGTACGGCGGCCAGTGGTACAGCGAGAACAACGCGCTCGCGAGTGCCTCGTGGGAACTCGACCTGTGGGGCAAGAACCGCGAACGCCTGCACACCGCCGTGTCGCAGGAAAAGGCGGCCGAAGCCGACATGCAGCAGGCGCGCATCACGCTCGCGTCGTCGGTCGCACGCACCTACAACTCGCTCGCGCAGCTCTATGCGCTGCGCGATATCGCCCAACGGGAGATCGCCAACCGCGAGACGGTCGGCAAGATCACCGACGGCCGCGTGTCGGCCGGCCTCGACACCAACGTCGAACGCCAGACGGCCCGCGGCAATATCGCGACGACCCAGGCTTCGCTGTCGGATCTCGACGGCCAGATCACGACCGTGCGCTACCAGCTCGCGGCGCTGCTCGGCAAGGGCCCGGATCGCGGGCTGCAGATCGCCGCGCCCGTGATGAACCCGAGCGGCGAAGTCGCGCTGCCCGGCAACCTGCCGGCCGATCTCGTCGCGCGCCGCCCCGACATCGTCGCCGCACGCTGGCAGGTCGAAGCCGCGATGCACGACGTGAAGGAAGCGAAGGCCGAGTTCTATCCGGACGTGAACCTCGCGGCCGGCTTCGGCTTCGATGCGTTCGGCTGGGGCAAATTCCTGAACTTCGCGAGCCGCCAGGCGCAGTTCGGCCCGGCGATCCACCTGCCGATTTTCGACGCCGGCGCGCTGCGCGCGCAGCTCAAGGGCCGCTATGCGGACTTCGACCTGTCGGTGGCGAACTACAACCAGACGCTGATCAGTGCGCTGAACGACGTCGCGACGCAGGTCGCGTCGATCCGCGCGGTCGATCGCCAGATGGGCGATGCGCAACGCGCACTCGACGCATCGACGCGCGCCTACGACCTCGCGGTCATCCGCTACAAGGCCGGCCTGTCGCCGCAACTGCAGGTGCTGACCGCGGACAGCAACCGCCTCGCATCGGAGCAGACGGTGACCAACCTGAAGATGCGCCGGCGCGACATGCAGCTCGCGCTGATCAAGGCGCTGGGTGGCGGGTTCGACGCGACTGGTACGCCGCTCGCCGCGCCCGATGCCGACAAGCCGACAAAACAGGCCGCCAACTGATCCGGCGCCACCACTACGCAGACACTCGAAATAACGGACGGAGAAAATCGCCATGAGCGACCAACAAAACGCCGCCAGCGCGCAGCCGCAGAGCAACGGCAAACGCAAGCGAATGATGACGCTGCTCGTCGCGGTCATCGTGATCGCGGCCATCGCGTACGGCCTGTATTACTTCCTCGTCGCCCGCTTCCATGAAGGGACCGACGACGCGTACGTGAACGGCAACGTCGTGCAGATCACGCCGCAAGTCACCGGCACCGTGATCGCGGTGAAGGCCGACGACACGCAGACGGTCAAGGCCGGCGATCCGCTCGTCGTGCTCGACCCGGCAGACTCGCAGGTCGCGCTGCAGCAGGCCGAAGCCAATCTCGCGCAGACGGTGCGCCAGGTGCGCGGCCTGTTCGTCAACGACGACCAGTATCGCGCGCAAGTCGCACTGCGCCAGTCCGACCTGTCGAAAGCCGAGGACGATCTCCGTCGCCGCGTAGCCGTCGCACAGACGGGCGCCGTGTCGCAGGAAGAAATCTCGCACGCACGCGACGCCGTTCGCGCCGCCCAGGCATCGCTCGACGCATCGCAGCAGCAACTCGCGTCGAACCGCGCACTGACCGCGAACACGACGATCGCATCGCATCCGAACGTGATGGCCGCGGCCGCGAAGGTGCGCGATGCCTATCTTGCGAACGCGCGTAACGTGCTGCCCGCGCCGGTCACCGGCTATGTCGCGAAGCGCTCGGTGCAGGTCGGCCAGCGCGTGTCGCCGGGCACGCCGCTGATGTCGGTGGTGCCGCTGAACGCGGTGTGGGTCGATGCGAACTTCAAGGAAGTCCAGCTCAAGCATATGCGCATCGGCCAGCCGGTCGAACTGACGGCCGACATCTATGGCTCGTCGGCGGTCTACCACGGCAAGGTGGTCGGTTTCTCGGCCGGTACCGGCTCGGCGTTCTCGCTGCTGCCGGCGCAGAACGCGACGGGTAACTGGATCAAGGTCGTGCAGCGCCTGCCGGTGCGGATCGAACTCGACCCGAAGGATCTCGACAAGCACCCGCTGCGTATCGGCCTGTCGATGCAGGTCGACGTGGACATCAAGGACGAACGCGGCGACCAGCTCGTGAACGCGCCGAACACCGTCTACGAGACCAACGTGTTCGCGAAGTACGGCGACGAAGCCGACGCCGAAATCGCCCGCATCGTTACCGAGAACGCAGGCGGCAACGCATCGGCACCGGCCGCGGCGAAGTCGAACGCCATCGCGAAGATGATGTAACCGTTCCGACTCCGGAAAGACAACCGACATGGCACAGGCTCCTGTCTCTCACCCGCCCTTGCAGGGCGGGCAGCTCGTGATCGGGACGATCGCGGTATCGCTCGCGGTGTTCATGAACGTGCTCGACACGTCCATCGCGAACGTCGCGATCCCGACCATCTCGGGCGACCTCGGCGTGTCGTCCGACCAGGGCACATGGGTCATCACGTCGTTCGCGGTCGCGAACGCGATCTCCGTGCCGCTGACCGGCTGGCTGACCGACCGCTTCGGGCAGGTTCGCCTGTTCCTCGCGTCGATCATCCTGTTCGTGATTTCGTCGTGGATGTGCGGGCTCTCGCCCAACCTGCCGTTCCTGCTTGGATCGCGCGTGCTGCAAGGCGCGGTTGCGGGCCCGATGATCCCGCTGTCGCAAGCGCTCCTGCTGTCGAGCTATCCGCGCGCCAAGGCGCCGATGGCGCTCGCGCTATGGGCGATGACGACGCTGATCGCGCCGGTTGCCGGCCCGATCCTCGGCGGCTGGATCTCGGACAACTACTCGTGGCCGTGGATCTTCTACGTCAACATCCCGGTCGGCATCGCCGCCGCCGCCGCGACGTGGGCGATCTACCGCAATCGGGAATCGGCCGTGCGCCGTGCGCCGATCGACGGCGTGGGCCTCGCATTGCTGGTCATCTGGGTCGGCTCGCTGCAGATCATGCTCGACAAGGGCAAGGATCTCGACTGGTTCGAATCGACGACCATCATCGTGCTTGCGCTGACCGCCGTCATCGCGTTCGCGTTCTTCGTCATCTGGGAGCTGACCGCCGAACACCCGGTCGTCGACCTGTCGCTGTTCCGCATGCGGAATTTCACCGGTGGCACGGTCGCACTGTCGATCGGATACGGCCTGTACTTCGGCAACCTCGTGCTGTTGCCGCTGTGGCTGCAGACGCAGATCGGCTACACCGCGACCGACGCCGGTCTCGTGATGGCGCCGGTCGGGCTGTTCGCCATCCTGCTGTCGCCACTCACCGGGAAGTATCTGCCGCGCACCGATCCGCGCTTTATCTCGACGGCGTCGTTCCTGACGTTTGCGCTGTGCTTCTGGATGCGGTCGCGCTACACGACGGGTGTCGACGAATGGTCGCTGACCCTGCCGACGCTCGTGCAGGGGATCGCGATGGCCGGCTTCTTCATCCCGCTGGTGTCGATCACGCTGTCCGGCCTGCCCGGCCACCGCATCCCCGCGGCATCGGGCCTGTCGAACTTCGTGCGGATCATGTGCGGCGGCATCGGCACGTCGATCTTCCAGACGGCCTGGGACCATCGCAACAACTTCCATCACGCGCAACTGGTCGAGCAGACGAACGTCTACAACCCGACGTTCAACCAGGCCGTCACGCAGATGGGCAACCTCGGTCTGACGCAGGACCAGGCGCACGGGCTGATCAACAACATGGCCACGCAGCAGGCCGCGCAGCTCGGCGTGAACGACCTGTTCTACATCTCGGCGGCGATCTTCGTGCTGCTGATCGGGCTGATCTGGATCACGAAGCCCGAGCGCTCAGGTGGCGGCGATGCAGGTGCCGCGGCATCGGCCGCACACTGAACACGCAGCCAGAACGCAAACAAAAAGCCCGGTCGACCTCGACCGGGCTTTTTTATTTCGACGGGAGCGCGTTCGCTCGGCGGCGTCAGCCAGCCGTGACGACGAGCCGTTCGGGCGCCAGTACGCCGTTCGCCTTGCGCGCCACACCGAGCAGCCGCGTCGCGTCGTAGACACGCACACGCCCGCCTTCTGCAGCATCGATCGGATCGAGCGCGGATAGCGGCAGACGTTGGCCATGCAGGAACCGCTTCGCACTGGTTTCATCGAGACGAACCAGCGGAAACGTCGACAGCAACGCATCGACCGGCTGGAGCCACGCATCGCGTGACGCTTCGTCGGCGTCGGACAGCGCATCCAGCGTCACCGCATGCTCGAGCGTCAGCGCGCCGACGCCCGTGCGACGCAGCATCGTCAGATGCGCACCGCAACCGAGCGCCTCGCCGATGTCCTCGGCCAGCGTACGCACGTAAGTGCCCTTGGTGCAGGTCACGCGAAACGTCACGTCGGGCAGGTCGCACGCGAGCAGGTCGAGTGCGAGGATCGTCACGTTGCGGCCCTCACGCTCAACGGTTTGACCCGCGCGCGCATATTCGTACAGCGGCTTGCCATCGCGCTTGAGCGCCGAATACATCGGCGGCACCTGCACGATATCGCCGGTGAAGCGCACGAGCGCGGCTTCTACCGCCGCACGGTCGCATTCGACGGGCCGCGTGTCGATCACCTCGCCTTCCGCGTCGCCGGTGGCCGTACGCTGACCGAGACGCATCGTCGCTTCGTAGGTCTTGTCGGCTTCGAGCAAATCCTGCGAGAACTTCGTCGCCTCGCCGAAGCACAGCGGCAGCAAGCCCGAAGCCAGCGGATCGAGCGTGCCGGTGTGACCGGCTTTCTTCGCGAGCAGCAGGCGCTTCGCGCGAATCAGTGCGTCGTTGCTCGACAGGCCGATCGGCTTGTCGAGCAGGAGGACGCCGTCCAGCACGCGCCGGGGCACGCGCGGACGTTGGGGTGCTGCAGTCGTCATAGGCCGGTCGAGCTCAGTCGTCCTTGGCGGCCGCGTCGGCCTCGTCGTCGTCCTTCGCGCGCGTCGAGTTCGCTTCCTTGATCAGGCGCGACATTTCGACGGCCTTCTCGATCGTCTGGTCGTAGTGGAAATGCAGCGTCGGCACCGTATGAATGTGCAGGCGCTTGAACAACAGGTTGTGCAAGTGACCCGACGCATGGTTCAGCGCTTCCTGCGTCTTGGCCGGATCGCCGGTCAACGCGGTGAAGTAAACCTTCGCGTGCGCGTAATCCGGCGTGAGTTCCACGCTCTGGATGGTCACGATACCGATGCGCGGGTCCTTGACCTCGCGCATGATGAGTTCGGACAGATCGCGCTGAATCTGGTCAGCGATCTGCACGTTGCGATTGGGGGAAGTACGTTTCCTGGACATGATCGATCCGTGATCCGTTTATCAGGATAAAGCGGCGGCCAGTGTTGGCACGCCACCATGAAAATGGGCGGGACAGGCCCAAGCCTGCCCCGCCCATGAGCCGATGCGCGAGGGTTACAGCGTACGCGCGACTTCGGTCACTTCGAAGACTTCGAACTGGTCGCCTTCGACGATGTCGTTGAAGTTCTTCACCGACATACCGCACTCGAAGCCTTGCTTCACTTCCTTCACGTCGTCCTTGAAGCGCTTCAGCGATTCGAGTTCGCCCGTGAAGATCACGACGTTGTTGCGCAGCACGCGCACCGACGACGAGCGCTTGACGATACCGTCCGTCACCATACAGCCGGCGACTGCACCGATCTTCGGTACCTTGAAGACCTGGCGCACCTCGACCATGCCGGTGATGACTTCGCGCTTCTCCGGCGCCAGCATGCCCGACATCGCCGCCTTCACCTCATCCACTGCGTCATAGATGATGTTGTAGTAACGGATGTCGATGCCGTTCGACTCGGCCAGCTTGCGCGCCTGTGCATCTGCACGCGTGTTGAAGCCGATGATGACCGCCTTCGATGCCGTTGCGAGGTTGACGTCGTTTTCGCTGATGCCACCCACCGCGCTGTGCACGATCTGCACGCGCACTTCGTCGGTCGACAGCTTGAGCAGCGACTGCACGAGTGCTTCCTGCGAGCCTTGCACGTCCGCCTTGATGATGAGCGGCAGGTTCTGCACTTCGCCTTCGCCCATCTGCTCGAGCATGCTTTCCAGCTTCGCGGCCTGCTGCTTCGCAAGCTTGACGTCGCGGAACTTGCCTTGACGGAACAGTGCGATTTCACGCGCCTTGCGCTCGTCCGGCAGCACGATCACTTCTTCGCCCGCACCCGGCACTTCCGACAGCCCCTGGATTTCGACCGGGATCGACGGGCCGGCTTCCTTCGTCGGCTTGCCGTTCTCGTCGAGCATCGCGCGCACGCGGCCGTAGGCCGTACCCGCCAGCACGACGTCGCCTCGGTTCAGCGTACCGGACTGCACCAGGATCGTCGCGACCGGGCCCTTGCCCTTGTCGAGCTTCGCTTCGATCACGATGCCCTTGGCCGGCGCCTCGACCGGTGCCTTCAGTTCCAGCACTTCGGCTTGCAGCAGCACGTTCTCGAGCAGATCGTCGATGCCCGCGCCCGTCTTCGCCGAAACCGGCACGAACGGCGAATCGCCACCGTACTCTTCCGGCACGACGCCTTCCGCGACCAGTTCCTGCTTGACGCGATCGAGATTCGCGTCCGGCTTGTCGATCTTGTTGATCGCGACGACGATCGGCACACCGCCTGCCTTTGCGTGGGCGATGGCTTCCTTCGTCTGCGGCATCACGCCGTCGTCGGCTGCCACCACCAGCACCACGATGTCGGTCGCCTTCGCGCCGCGTGCACGCATTGCCGTGAACGCTTCGTGACCCGGCGTATCGAGGAACGTGATGACGCCACGCGGCGTGTCGACGTGATAAGCGCCGATGTGCTGCGTAATGCCGCCCGCTTCGCCAGCGGCAACCTTCGCGCGGCGGATGTGGTCGAGCAGCGAGGTCTTGCCGTGGTCGACGTGACCCATGACCGTGACGACCGGCGGACGCGGCAGTTGCTCCGCATCGGTACCCGTTTCGCCTTCGACGAGCAGCGCTTCCGGATCGTCCAGCTTCGCGGCAACCGCGCGGTGGCCCAGTTCCTCGACGATGATCATCGCCGTTTCCTGGTCCAGCACCTGGTTGATCGTGACCATCTGGCCCATCTTCATCATCACCTTGATGACTTCGGAGGCCTTGACCGACATCTTGTGCGCGAGGTCGGCAACCGACACGGTTTCCGGCACGTGCACTTCGCGGACGATCGGTTCGGTCGGCGCCTGGAACGTCGAGCTGTCCTGGTGACGGCCGCGACCCTTCGGGCCGCCGCGCCAGCCGCGGTCGACGCCGCCGCTCGAATCGCCGCGCGTCTTGATGCCGCGACGCTTCGATGCGTCGTCCTGCCAGCCGCCCTTGCCTGCGCCCGGCTTCTTGTTGCGGTCGCCCGCGCCTGCCGGCGCAGTCGTAGCCGGTGCTGCAGCACCGGCCGGCTTCTTCACGGCCGGACGCGCCTGCGCACCTTCCGGCTTTGCCGGCTTGTGCAGCGTGCCCTTCGCTTCGGCCGGCTTCGGCGGCTCGACCGGCTTCGGCGGCTCGACTGCCTTGACCACGGCCTTGCGCGGCGTGTTCATCATTTCGCGAATCGCACGCGCTTCGGCTTCTGCCGCCGCACGACGCTTGCTGATCTCTTCCTGCTCGGCGCGCGCCTTGTCCGCTGCCTCGCGAGCAGCGTCTTCAGCCTTCTTCGCCGCTTCGCGCTGTGCCGCACGTTCGGCGGCTGCGCGTGCTTCGTCCTGCGCGGACTGCGCAGTCGCCGCTTCCGGTTCGGAAGCAGCAGCCTGCTGTGCGGCCGCCTGCTGCTGCGCGGCTGCCTGCTGCTGTGCCGCCGCAGCTTCAGCCGCAGCACGCTTCGCCGCCGCTTCTTCCTCGGCACGACGGCGCTCGGCTTCAGCCGCTTCCTCGCGGGCACGGCGCTCTGCTTCCTCGCGCTCGAGGCGCTCCTGACGCTCGCGCAGTTCCTGCGCCTGCTTCTCGAGCAGCTCGGCCTCGCGGCGCGCTTCTTCTTCGCGACGCTTCAGTTCTGCGTCGTCATCCGCTTCGGCGACCTGCGCCTGACCCTGTTCCGCACCCTCGCTCGCGTCGTCGCGCTTGACGAACGTACGCTTCTTGCGGACCTCGACCTGAATGGTGCGAGCCTTGCCCGTCGCGTCAGATTGCTTGATCTCCGACGTATGCTTGCGGGTCAGCGTGATCTTGCGCTTGTCGCCGTCGGTTGCGCCGTGCGACTTGCGCAAATGATCGAGCAGACGCGCCTTGTCCGTTTCGGACAGCGCATCGTCTTCACTCGCTTTCTGGACGCCCGCTGCCTGCAGCTGTTCGAGCAGCACACCAGCAGGCATTTTCAGTTCCGCGGCAAATTGGGCTACGTTGTTACTCGCCATTCATTCCTCTTAGTGCAAGGACCGATTCCTTGCGGTTAGCATCGGGTCAGGCCATACGGCCGCCATCAAATCAGTGCGCCATGGTCATTTCTCACTGGAACCAGTGTTCACGTGCTTTCATGATCAACGCCTTAGCGGCATCCTCTTCCATCCCGGTCATGTCGACCAGTTCATCCACAGCCAGCTCGGCGAGATCGTCTCGCGTCTGCATGCCGTGTTCGGCCAGCTTCGCAAGCAACTCCGGCGTGATGCCGTCGAGGCTCTTGAGATCCAGCGCTGCGTTCTCGACCTTTTCTTCGTTCGCGATGGCCATCGTCAACAGCGCGTCGCGTGCGCGGTTGCGCAGTTCGTGCACGGTGTCCTCGTCGAACGCCTCGATTTCGAGCATTTCGTTGAGCGGCACGTACGCGATCTCTTCCAGGCTCGTGAAGCCTTCGTCGATCAGGATGTCGGCAACTTCTTCGTCGACGTCGAGACGCGCCATGAACAGCGCACGCAGCCGGTCGCGCTCTTCACCCTGCTTCAGGGCGGATTCGTCCGGCGTCATGATGTTGATCTGCCAGCCGGTCAGCTCGCCTGCAAGGCGAACGTTCTGACCGCTGCGGCCGATCGCGACAGCCAGCTCGTTCTCGTCGACGACGACGTCCATCGAGTGCTTTTCTTCATCGACGACAATCGACTGAACAGCTGCCGGCGCGAGCGCGCCGATCACGAACTGGGCGGGATCCTCCGACCATAGCACGATGTCGATGTTTTCGCCACCGAGCTCGTTGCGCACGGCCTGCACGCGGGAACCGCGGATGCCGACGCAGGTGCCGATCGGATCGATCCGCTTGTCGTACGCGATGACGCCGATCTTCGCGCGCACGCCCGGGTCGCGGGCAGCCGCCTTGATCTCGAGCAGGCCCTGCTCGATTTCCGGCACTTCCATCTCGAACAGCTTCATCAGGAATTCGGGCGCCGTACGCGACAGCTCGATCTGCGGGCCGCGCGCGGTGCGGTCGACCTTCGCGATGTACGCGCGCACGCGGTCACCCACGCGCAGGTTTTCCTTCGGGATCAGCTGATCGCGGCGCAGCAGCGCCTCGACACGGCCCGATTCGACGATGAAGTTGCCCTTGTCGAGGCGCTTCACCGTACCCGTCATGATCTTTTCGCCACGCTCGAGGTAGTCGTTCAGGATCTGCTCGCGCTCGGCGTCGCGCACCTTCTGCAGGATCACCTGCTTCGCGGCCTGCGCGCCGATGCGACCGAACTCGATCGACGGAACGGGTTCCTCGACATACTCGCCGACTTCGACGTCGGGCTTCTGCTCACGTGCTTCGAACAGCAGGATCTCGCGATCCGGCTCCTGCAAGCCTGCCTCGTCGGGTACGACGAGCCAGCGACGGAAGGTTTCGTGCTCGCCGCTTTCGCGATCGATATGGACGCGGATTTCGGCGCCTTCGTCGAACAGCTTCTTGGAAGCGGACGCGAGCGCAGCCTCGAGGGCGCCCAGCACCACATCCTTGTCGACGTTTTTCTCGCGCGCCAGCGCATCCACCAGCATCAACACTTCGCGACTCATTATTTGCGGCTCCTAAAGTCAACTTGCGGAATCAGGCGGGCTTTGTCGATATCGGCCAGCGTGAAATCCAGCATGGCCGCCTCGCCCTTCTTCCTCTCAAATTCCAAACCGATCGTTTCGCCATTCGGCGCGTGCAGAATGCCCCGGTACGTCTTGCGCCCGTCCAGCGGCTTTTTCAAAGTCACGGAAACTTCGCTGCCGGCGAAGCGCTCGAAGTCGGCCAGCTTCTTCAACGGGCGGTCGAGCCCCGGGGACGAGACTTCGAGCCGTTCGTAATCGATGTTTTCGACCGTCAAGACGTGCTGGAGCTGACGCGTGACCTTTTCGCAATCTTCGAGCGAGATGCCGGCAGGCTGATCGATGTAGATGCAAAGCATGCCGCGCCCGGTGCGCTCGAGATCCACCAACTCGTAGCCGAGCCCGGTGACCGTGGTTTCTATCAGTTCCGTCAGTTGCACTGTGTCCTCTCAGGTGTTCGCGCCCGCCGCTCGCGATTCACCCGCGGGCGCGCGCCTTAGCCGGCGCAGGAAGCGCTACCCGAGATGCCTAACCGTTTCAGCAAAAAAAAATGGGCGGAACGCCCATCTTCTTACTGGTGGTCGCACCTGAGCCGCACATTGAATCCGTACGCCCAGCGACTTCGCGATTATAGCGATTTTTGGCGTAAACGCCAAGCCAGCCGGTAAAAGCAGCGTGTTGCCTGCCTTTACGGGCCCAAAATGCGAAATCGGGCTGCCCGATCGACCGGCGCCATCGTGGCACGCCGGTGATCGGTTATGCCGGCGGCCAAGCAGCGGCACGCGACATATATAGCCGAAAGCAATAAACGCAACGCGTCGCACCGACAGAACCGGACGACTGCCGATCCCTCCGGTACGCCGGCGGCTTTGCACCGCCGCATGCCTGAACGCTTAGCGGCTGCGCGTGCGGCTGCGCTGCGGACGCTGGCCGCCGCGCGCACCACCACCGCTGCCGGCGGCGCCCTCGGCACGATTGCCGTTCGGGTTGCGGTTGCCGCCCTTGCTGCCGCCGCGTTTGGGTCCCGCGCTGTCGCGCTTGGGGCCCGCGCCATACGACGCACGATTGCCGTCGACATCGCCACGGCCACCGCCACCGCCACCGCCAGCGCGATTACCATCGCGTCCGCCGCCCGCACGGTTGCCATCCCGGCCGCCGCCAGTGCGATTGCCGTAGCCCGACGGCGCGACCGGCAGGCTGCCGTAGCCGCTCAGACCCGGCAGGCCCGGTCCGCCGCGGCGACCACCGCCGCGACGCGGCTGATCCAGCTGCCCGTGCGTCGTCAGCACCGGCTCGCGGCCGATGAAGCCCATCGACGTCTGCATCGGATCGGGCTGACGACGCTCGGCCTGGCCGGCACCGCCGCGCTTGCCCTTCTCCTCGGACGGCGCCTTCAGGCCGACGGTCGCCATCAGCTTGCGCACCTGCGCATCGTCGAGCTCTTCCCAGCGACCGCGCTTCAGACCGCGCGGCAGCGGAATCGGGCCGTGGCGCGTACGGATCAGACGGCTCACCATCAGGCCGACCGCCTCGAACATACGGCGCACTTCGCGGTTGCGGCCTTCGGCCAGCGCGACGTGATACCAGTGGTTCGTGCCCTCGCCGCCACCGTCGCGGATGCGCAGGAAGTTCGCCGGGCCGTCATCGAGCTCGACGCCATGCAGCAGCTTCTGCCGCATGCCTTCGGCCAGCTCGCCGACGACGCGCACCGCGTACTCGCGCTCGACGCTGTAGCGCGGATGCATGAAGCGGTTCGCGAGGTCACCCGAAGTCGTCAGCATCAGCAGACCTTCGGTATTGAAGTCGAGGCGGCCCACCGCGAGCCATTTCGCCGTCTTCATCGGCGGCAGGCGGTCGAACACCGACGGACGGCCTTCCGGATCTGCGTGGCTGACGATCTCGCCCGTCGGCTTGTGGTACAGCAGCACGCGCGGCGGCTTGTTCGGCAGCTTGCGCTTGACCGGCTTGCCGTTGATCCGCACCTGGTCGGTCGGCATGATGCGCTGGCCGATGTGTGCGGGCTCGCCGTTCACCGACACGCGGCCGGCGACGATCAGCTCTTCCATTTCGCGGCGCGAGCCCATGCCCGCTTCCGCCAGCACCTTGTGCAGCTTCGGCGCATCGTCGTCCGGCGACAGCACACGCTTGTTCGCCGGCTGGCTGCGACCGCGACGCAGCATCGGCGCACGCACGCCGCTACCGCCCGCGGAATTGTCCGCATCGAATGCCGGCGACGTCACGTAGGCGAACAGCTCGTCCTGGGACGCATCGCCTTCCGCCTTCACCGTGCCGCTTTCAACCTTCGCCGCAGCGCCGCGACGGCCCTGGCCAGCCTGGCCGCCTTGGGCCTTGGCCGCCCCTTCGCGCTTGGCGGCCGGCTTGCGAGCACCCTTGGCTGCACCTTCCTTGCGCGGCGCACGCGCCGGCTGCTGCGCTTCGGCGGCTTCGGCCGGCTGCGCGTCAGCGCTTTCTTCGCCCTGCGGCTCGCCTTCGGCGCCCTTCGACTTGGCCGCCGCGCGACGCCGCGCGATCAGGCTACGCGGGCCTCGCCGCAGACCGCGGCGGGGACGCTCGTCGCCACCCTCGGCCGAAGCGCCCTGCTCCGGCGCATCGTCGGCACGCGCTGCCTGTACGGCAGGCGCGGACGATTCAATATCGTGGATATCTGTCAAAACAACCTCAAAATGTCAGGTCTCGCGCCCGGCTCGGGCGCGGCAAGAAGTTGGCCGCGATCAGGCGCGACGCTGTTCGGGTTCTGCTTCGTCGTCCGGCAGCGCGTCGGCACCGATCGGTGCACTGGCGCTTCGTACGGCGTCGGCGAGACTGTCGGACGTATCGTCCAGCATCTCGCCGTCCGCGGGACGGGAACGGGAGGCGTCGGCCTGGCCGGCCTCGCCGGGCATGTCGCCGGCCGCTTCCGCTCCGTCTCCGGCAACCGTTTCGGCAGCCGGCTTGCGATCTTCCTCGCTCCAATCCGCGCGCAGCGGCTCGGGCTGCACACCGGCCGGCACTGCTTCGGCGCCAGCCTGTTCCAATTGTTCCGTTTGCCCGCGATCAGCATCGAGCGTATCGCGACTCGGGATTTCCTGCGTCGACGCGACGTCCGCCGCGGGACCATCCGGCAATCCTGCCGATTGGCCGGCGGATGCCTCATCCGCGTGCGACGTATCGCCCGCTGCGTGGTCGGCAACCGGCATGCCCTCGTCGAAATCCATTGCCTGCTGAGCCAGCAGCGCAGCCTCGATGTTCGCGGCCGGCTCTTCGAGCGCAGGCAGATCATCGAGCGCCTTCAGGCCGAGGTCGTCGAGGAACTGCTTGGTCGTCGCATACAGCGCCGGGCGCCCCGGCACGTCGCGATGGCCGATCACTTCGATCCAGCCGCGATCCTCGAGTTGCTTGACCACCTGCGTATTGACCGTCACACCGCGAATCTCTTCGATGTCGCCGCGCGTGACGGGCTGCCGGTACGCGATGATCGCGAGCGTTTCGAGCACCGCGCGCGAATATTTCGGCGGCTTCTCGGGATGCAGGCGATCCAGATAATGACGCATCGCCGGCTTGCTCTGGAAGCGCCATCCGGTTGCCAGCGCCACCAGTTCGACGCCGCGGCCGGACCAATCCTGTTTCAGATCTTCGAGCAACGTGCGGACCGTGTCAGCCGACACGCCGTCGGCAAAGAGCTTGCGCAAATCGCCGAGTTTCAGCGGTTCCTGCGCGCAGATCAAAGCAGTCTCGAGGACGATCTTCGCCTCTTGGGTATTCATGCAGCTAGGTCAGACCCTGTGGTCAAACGAACCGGATCAACAAACAGACGAAAGGAACGGAAGACGCGCTCGCCCGATTCTGATCGGTCATATTGATGGGAGCACGAACCGGGGGCGGCGAACCAACTTCAGGCCAGGCCCAAACCGGACGGAACAGCACGGCTCAACGACGGAACCGCGTGACTGAGCGCCATATTACGCAAAATTGCCCGGTGCGTAAAGATGAGCCGAACGGGCTGCCGCCGGCGCGCCGTGTCCGCTCCGGCCCCGCTTCAGCGGGCGGCTCCGCCGCGCGCGAGGAACCGGCGCAGCCGTTCGACGCCCGCGTCGAGTCGCGCCGGATCGCATGCGTAGCACCAGCGCACGAACCCTTCCCCCTCCGGGCCGAATGCGCGCCCGGGCGCAAGGCCGAGCCCCGCATCGCGCACCAGTGTCTTGCAGAACGCCAGGCTGTCGGCCGCGCCCGGCAGGCGCAGGAACAGGTACATCGCGCCCGGTGGAGGCGGCACCTCGACGCCCGGCAGGGTACGCAGCGCAGCGACCAGGTGATCGCGCGCATCGCGCAGTGCCGCGACGAACGATCGCACGAACGGCTCGCCATCGCGTAGCGCGACTTCGCCTGCGGCCTGCACGAAGCCGGGCGCGCACGACGTGTTGTACTCGACGAGCTTCGACAGGTCGCCCATCACCGCTGCCGGCGCGATGAGCCACCCCAGGCGCCAGCCCGTCATCGCCCACGCTTTGGAAAACGAATTCACGACGACGACCCGCTCGTCGCGCGACGCGATGTCGAGGAACGATGGCGCGCCGCCCGCGCCGAACGCGAGCCGCTCGTACACCTCATCGGCAACCAGCCAGATGCCGTGGCGGCGGCAATGGGCGAGCACGGCTTGCTGGTCGTCGCGCGACATCGTCCAGCCGGTCGGATTGTTCGGCGAGTTGATCAGCAGCATCCGCGTATCGGGCGTCAGCGCCGCAAGCAGCCGCCCGACATCGAGTTGCCAGCCCGCATCGCCATAGCCGAGCGGCACGCATTCGACCTGCGCGCCAAGAATCTTCGGAATCTCGACGAGATTCGGCCACAGCGGCGTGACCGCGACGACCCGCTCGCCCGGACCGACCAGCATCTGCGCGGCCAGCATCAGCGCGCTCACGCCCGAACTCGTCACGGCCACGGTATCGGACGCCGTCGCGCCGTGACGGGCGCTGACGTAGGCCGCGATCGCGTCGCGCAGCGGCGCAGTACCGAGGTTGTGCGTGTAGAAGGTTGCGCCATCGCGCAGCGCCGCGGCTGCGGCGTCGCGGATGAAGTCCGGCGTCACGCGATCGGATTCGCCGAACCAGAACGGCAGCATGTCCGGCACGCCAAAGCCGGCGTTTGCCACCTCCCGGATCAACGACGGTCGCAACGCGTGCACCGCGTCGCGCGCCGCCGGCGCGCCGGCCACCGGAAGAAAGTCTGCGGAATGCGTCATCGAGCACCACCATCGAGGAACACGATCCGCGTAGTGTACCGGCCCTCAAGCCGGACCGGTGCACAGCGCTGCGCGTCAGTCGAGATCCTCCGCCCTTGCCGGCATCTGTCGCACGAGCTCCCAGATCGCCTGCGCAGCGGGCGACAACGATCGGTCGCGGCGGCGCACCAGCTCGACCGTGCGCTCGGTGCGCGGCGTGAGCGGCCGCGCGACGAGCGTCGAGCCGGCAGGCAGCGGCAGCGACAGCCACGGCTGTACGCTCACACCGACGCCGGCCTCGACGAGCCCGAACACGGTCGCCGAATGCCCGAGCTCCTGCATGACCGTCGCGTTGACGCGATGGGCAGCCAGCGCGGCATCGATCAGCGGCCGGCTTCCCGACGCATGATCGAGGAGCACGAGGCGCTCGCCGTCCAGCGCCGTCCAGGGCACCTCGGCACGCGCCGCGAGCGGATGGTCGGCGCGCGCGACCAGGCAGAACGAATCGGTCATCAGCGATTCGCAGACGAGATCGGCTACCGTGAGCGGCCCGATCACGACGCCGAAATCGACCTCGCTCGACTTCACCTTGCGCAACACGTCGCTCTGCACATCATCGCGCAAGCCGAGCGTCACGAACGGAAACTGGCGCTCGCACGACGCCACCACGCGCGGCATCAACCGGCATGCGATCGTTGGGCTGGCCGCGACGATCACGCGCCCGCGGCGCTGCTCGCCGATCTCGCGAATCTCACGCAGCGTGTCGTCGAGATCGTCGAGCAGACGGGACACGCTCGCGATCAGGTTCGCACCGACATCGGTCAGTTGCACGTCGCGCGTCGTGCGGTCGATCAGCTTCAACCCGAGCTCGGCTTCGAGCTCGCGCACGCAACGGCTGACCGCAGACTGCGTGAGCCCGATCTCGCCGCCCGCGCGACTGAAGCTCTTGAGCCGCGCGACCTCGATGAAAACGCGAAGCTGGCGCAGCGTGACGTTCATTTCCCGACCTCATCAATCGTCGATATCGATGCGTGATTTTAATGCGCGAATCCGGCTTCGATGTGCGAATCAGGCACCTGCCCCACATGTTTCGCTGCGGTGCAATACATCCGCGAACGCACGTGGCGCGGGCGAACTGCACAAGATTGGTGATTGTCCCGATTTGCTGGCGGGTTATTTTGGCGTCTTATACGCCCCTAGCTGACTTAGCCGTTAGCTCGCTGCCAAGCGGCTCACGAGGGAATTACCTCCGACATGGCACGCTTCGTGCATTACCTGGCGCACAGGGCGCAGGTTTCGTCGGACGGAAGAGCAGAAACGCCGCTGCCGGCCAACCGGACGCCCCCACCCGGCACTCGACGATCGAGTGCTTGAAGAGTGCGCGGCGCAGGGCAGCGCACCGGAGTTAGCTTCGCTGAGGTGAGGACATGATGCTGTTCGACGATTTGAGAGATAACGAGTGGGCGCTGGTCGAGGGTCTGTTTTGCTCGGAACCCGCACGGAGTGAGCGGCGCGGCCGCCCCCGCGTGGAAGCCCGCTCGGTGGTGAACGCCGTGCTATGGGTGCTGTCGACGGGTGAAGGCTGGTCGAAGCTGCCGGGCCGCTATCCGTCGCCGCCGACTTGCCGCCGTCGCTTCGACGAATGGCAGGCGGACGGCACGCTCGCCGAAATCGTGAAGCGACTCGGCACGAGCGGCCGGCAGATCTCCCTGCGCGGGCGCATCGGCGCAAGCGCGGCGAAGCCGCCCGCACCGCCGAGCCGCGACCGGCTGCGCGGCGCCTTCTGGACCAATCCGGAATCCTGGCGCGCGCCCGTCAAGATGGCGTAACGAATGCTCGATCGGGCGGCTACGGCCGCCCGGTTTCTTTCTGCGACGCGACCCGTTCGCGACGCCTGCATTGCCGTCGATTACCGTTGTCGTGCCGAGATACATCTATTTACCAATATTTACAGCAAGCCTGCACTCCCACGCTTACCTTAGCGACATATCAACAGGCCGCGTCGACGGCTTGAAGGGAGCCCCGCCATGAAACCAATGTCACTGCTCGTTGCATGCGGCATTGTCATTTCCTTGGCGCTGTCCGCTCCAGCCCGGGCCGATGATCGCGCGAAGCCGCCCCATCATCAGCAGGATCACCGGAACACCGTCCGCCAGCCACCGTCCGCCAACTCGCCCAGCCGGCAGACCGTGCCGCGTGGCGATCTGCGCGGCGACATCGCCAGCAATGCGCGGGCGCGCGTTGGCTCGCAGCCGTCCGACGGACCGCGCCATCCGTAGTCCTGCCAATTTAAGGATTTCGCCAAAGAAAATGCCCGCAGTCGGGAACTGCGCCGCATGCGACGAGTCACAACGTTGCCATGAGCACAGCGTGGCAACAGCAAAAGTATCCGGTACGCCCGTATCCTCGCGATACGGGCTTTTTTTTGGCATCGCCAGCCGCCCGGCGATGCGCGCGACGGGATGATCGGCCGCTACAGGCGGCTTTCGAGAATCGCCACGGCACTTGCTTCGCTCAATGCGTAGTCGGCCATGCGGCGATCGGTCCAGGAAAGTAATTTCTCGTCGCGCTCGAGGCGCGAGAATTCGGCTCGACCGCTTTCGGTCAGCACGGCAATGTCGACCGGTGCGTGGAAGCCCGGCGCGGGAGCAACGGTTTTCTGCCTGACCGTGTCCATCAGCCCGAGTGAACGGAGATACTCGAACACACCCGGGCGGCGTGCCCACGGTACCTGGCGGTACTGCACTCGTCTCAATGCGTCGAGCACCGCTTCGTTGGAATACGTGGCCATCTCGATTCTTTCTTAAAGTGCAGCGACAATGCGAAGCGGCGCGCCGGACGGAATCTCCGCCAGCCGATACCGCCACCGATTCTGGAGGCCGACGTTCGGCGTCGCGTCAGGGCCGGATCGTCAGCCGTCCATAAAAAGACACCATACCCCAATCAAATTGATTCTGTTCGATTCATTTGTACTTCTCTTCATCTGTTTCATGCTCTGCCACAAGCGGCGTCGAATCATCTCGATCGTTGCCGTTGTGGTGTTCTGGCTGCTCGCGACAGGCTGGCTCGCCGCGCCGCTGATCGCCTGGACCGAGGCGGGTGTCGTACCCGTCGAGCACCCGGACATGCATGGGCGAACCACACTGATTCTCATCGGCGCCGGAACGCAGCGCACCGACACCGGGCTACGGCCACCACCTGACGGAGCCGCACGCATCTACAAGGTCGCGGCGCTCTATCGCACTTGCCGGCAGCAGGCCGAGCGCTGCACCGTGGTGATGTCGGGTGGTGACCCGCAGCATCACGGCGAAACCGAGGCGGCCGTATACGGGCGCCAACTCGTCGCCGAAGGCGTCGCGCCCACGGATCTCGTACTGGAACCGGATAGCCGCACAACCTACGAAAATGTGAAATTCACTGCGTCTATACTACGCTCACAGTATGACGACGCGCGCATTCTCGTCACCTCGTCGTATCAGATGCGCCGCGCATTGCTCGATTTCCGCCGTTTCGGGATCGATCCGCAGCCCGTTTACGCGAATCGCCGACGCGCGCAAACGGGCTGGCTACCGCGCTGGCGCAATGTGGCCAACGCCGAGCAGGCGCTGCACGAACTGATCGGCATCGCGCAATTCCACGTCTATCGATGGCTCGGATGGTTCTGACGACTCGCGCAAACCGGAACGAAAATGGCGGCGGCGCCCAGGATGGCAGGCGCGTGACGAACTGCACGAAGTGTTGCGCGACTTCAACGGGGCCTTGCGTCGTGCCTCGATCGGATGCACATTGATCCGTCACTTTTGTTACACTCGACACGCACTCGATTGCAGTCGCCAGACAAAACGGCAACACTCGGGTTCATCACCACTTAGCGGAGGTAAAGCAATGAAGAAGACGTCCCTGGCTATCCTGGTAGCGATGTCGGCGCTGACTGGCGCAGCGTATGCGCAAGAGAGCACGGAAATCAAGACGATCACCGATCCGGCCAAGATCTCCGAGATCGAGCAGCGCGCACAAGCACTGCAGCAGCAGCAAGCGGCCGAAGCCGCACAGCCGGCGATGCAGGAAGAGCATCATCACGGCAAGAAGGCTGCTCACCACAAGGCAGCAGCGAAGAAGGCCGGCAAGAAGGCTGCCAAGGCCGCAGACGCTGCCAGCCAGTAAGTTCGGCGGCACCGCACAAGCGAAAAGCCGAATCCGGGCAACCGGGTTCGGCTTTTTTGGTTGCGGTGCCCGTGCGCTGTGCTAAAGTCGCGCACCGAAATTTTCCACCCGTGCGCACCCCGGTGCGGAGGACAGCATGAGCAACATTCAACTCGACATCGAGTGGACCGAAGCCGCCACTCGCCAGATCAAGCAACTGATGCCCCGCGGCTCGGCCGACGCGTTCCTCGCGCTGCCGCCGATCGAGTGCCTGCCGATGGAGGGCGACGTGCTTTTCCTCGGCCCCCAAGGCAAGCAGCAACCGTTCATCGTGGCAGAGCGCCAGTATCATCACGACGGCGACGCCGACTGGACGATCATCCTGATCCTCGACGTACCCAACACGTCGCACTGACGCACCCCGCGACCGGACGTGTCCGGTCGCCCCACCCGGCTCAGACGAGCTTCGACAGCACGCGGATTTCGGAACGCTCGATCCAGTTCGCGGCCGCTTCGCGATAAGCGAGAATGTGCGCGGAGCGCGCATGAGCGGCAAGTGCCTCCTCGCTTTCCCAGCGCTCGACGAATACGAACCGCGCGGGCTCCTTCAGGTCCCGATGCAGGTCGTATTGCAATGCGCCCGCTTCATTGCGGGTCGGCTCGACGATCCCTTCGAGCTGGGCACGCAACATCTCCTCGGCGCCCGGCTTCGCCACGATCAGCGCCACGACTGCAATTTCCGCCATTCCCACCCCCTTCATCTGGAAAAGTCCGAGAATACGCGAATCGTGAATCGCGCATCGGCTGCGCCAGCACGACACCGCACGACGGCCCCAAAAAAATAGCCCGCGCTTCAGAGAAGCGCGGGCGAAACCGTCGCCCTACGAGGATAGGCGACGGGGCCATCGAGATCCGCACGCTGGCGCGGATCGTCATCTGTTGCGCCGATGCTTGTCGCATCGGCATTCGAGGACGTCGATACCGTTGATCGGGCGCTCGCGGCGCACCCCCGGCATCTGACGCCATCCTCCCTGTTCCAACGATTCCAACATATAAAGCAGATTGCATGCCAGCCGCCACACGCCGAGCACCCCATTGATTTATAAGGACAAAATTTTTGTTGGTGACAATGTGGCAGACGTTCTGCCGTCGTAACGCGCGGATGTTACGTAACGTCACGAGGAGGGACCGAACCTCCCGCACACGCGTGCGCAGACGAGCGGTGTCAAGTCCTGGAATAGGTTGACAGTATTCACCCGCTAAACGCCCGATGCACCGCATCGGGCGTTTTGTATTTGAGGGCGGCATGTGGCCGCTCGCAGTTGTAGATGTTCACCGACTGTTCGACCATCTTTGCGGCCTGCTTGAGATCGGCCGGGCGATGCAGTAAGAACTCGCCTTTAAGGATGCCGTTGATCCGCTCTGCCAGTGCATTCTGATAGCAGTCGTAGCCATCGGTCATCGAGCAGCGCAGACCATGGCGTCGATGGATGTCCTGGTAATACGTCGAGCAGTACTGGATTCCGCGATCGGAATGATGGATCAACGGCTGGCGGCTTCGGCGCGTACGCAACGCCTTCTTGAGCGCCTGACTGACTTGCTCGGTCTGCAGGCTGTCATGGACGTGGTAGCCGACGATCTTGCGCGAGAACGCGTCGGTCACAAGGCTCAGGTACACGAACGGACCAGCGGTCGGCAGATAGGTGATGTCGGCAACCCAAACCTGCTCGGGGGCTTTCGGCACAATTTGCTCCGGGCCGGCTTTCAATAGGTTCGGATGGCGCCGGAAGCGGTGATGGCTATGGGTGGTCTTGTGATACGCGCGGTGTGGCGCGACCAGTAGGCGCGCGGTGCGCAGCACGTCGAATAGCCGGTCCCGCCCCAGCTTGATGCCACGCTCGACCAGCGCTGGTCCGAGCAGATGATGCAGCTTGCGCGTGCCCAGCCTCGGTTGTCGCAGGCGGATGTTCTGTACCAGCGAGGTGGGGCCTGTCAGTAATTTCGTGTTCAAGGCATATGATGCTCCGAAGGAGACTATATGCCTCGCAAACCGAAAGCCAAACCGGTAGACCTGCCGGCGATTCCCGCCGAGTTGCTTGAGCAATTCGGCA
>NZ_JAAGPM010000080.1:0-37071 GCF_017104865.1 Burkholderia sp. Ac-20349 | reverse complement strand
TGCCCGCGCCGCGGCCGCCGCGTGCGCGCGTCGAGCCACCCGCCGCCGGCGAGCGCATGTCGGTTGCGTTCGCGTTGCAGACGCTCGCCGACGTGCGCGACGCGCACGACATCGTCGTCGAGGAAGCGCCGAGCGCGCGGCCGGTGATGCAGGAACACCTGCCGTTCACGCACAGCGGCACGTTCTACACGATGGACAGCGGCGGGCTCGGCTACGGGATGCCGGCCGCCGTCGGCGTCGCGCTCGCGCAGCCGGGCCGGCGCGTGATCGGGCTGATCGGCGACGGTTCGAGCCTGTATTCGATTCAGGCTTTGTGGAGCGCCGCGCAACTGAAGCTGCCGATCACGTTCGTGATCCTGAACAATCGCCGTTACGCGGCGCTGCAGGATTTCGCGCCGGTGTTCGGCTTCGGCCCGGACGACCCCGTGCAGGGCACCGATCTGCCGAACCTGGATTTCGTCGCGCTTGCGCAAGGGATGGGTTGCCGCGGCGTGCGCGTGACCGCTGCCGCGCACCTGCGCGACACGCTGGCCGACGCACTGCGCGCCGCGACGCCGGTCGTCGTCGAAGTCGAGATTGCCTGACGCGCGCTGCGCGTCTTTCCGGAGAATTCATGCAAACCGTAGCGATGCTGATCGGCGGCGAACGCCGCCATTCATCCAGTGGCGCGACCTTCGTGCGCCGCAACCCGCTTGATGGCGAAGTCGCGTCCGAAGCGCCCGCGTGTACCGTCGACGACGCGCGTGCGGCGGCCGACGCGGCCGCCCGCGCGTTTCCCGACTGGGCCGCACTCGGCCCCGGCGCACGCCGCGCGCTGCTGCTGAAGGCGGCCGCCGCGCTCGAAGCGAAGCACGAGCAGTTCGTCGCCGCGATGGCGGCGGAGACGGGCGCCTCCGCGCTGTGGGCCGGCTTCAACGTGCACCTTGCCGCGAGCGGGCTCGTCGAGGCCGCGTCGCTGACCACGCAGGTCGGCGGCGAGCTGATCCCGTCCGACGTGCCCGGTTCGCTCGCGATGGGCGTCCGGCAGCCGGCCGGCGTCGTGCTCGGCATCGCGCCGTGGAATGCGCCGGTGATCCTCGCGACACGCGCGCTCGCGCTGCCGCTCGCGTGCGGCAACACGGTCGTGCTGAAGGGCTCGGAGCTGTGTCCCGTCACGCACGGGCTGATCGTCGAGGCGCTGCAGGAGGCCGGCCTGCCGCCGGGCGTCGTCAACTTCGTGACGAACGCGCCCGAGGATGCGGGCGCCATCGTCGATGCCTTGATCGCGCATCCGGCCGTGCGCCGAGTGAATTTCACGGGTTCGACGCGTGTCGGCAGGATCGTCGCCGAAGCGTGCGCGCGCCACCTGAAGCCGTCGGTGCTGGAACTCGGCGGCAAGGCGCCATTCGTCGTGCTCGACGATGCCGATCTCGACGCGGCGGTCGCGGCAGCCGCGTTCGGCGCATTCGCGAATTCCGGGCAGATCTGCATGTCGACCGAACGCATCGTGGTCGACGCATCGATCGCCGACGCGTTCGTCGCGAAGCTCGCCGACAAGGCCGCGTCGCTGCCGCTCGGCGACCCGCGCAACGGGCCCGTCGTGCTCGGTTCGCTGATCGACCTGAAGGCCGTCGAGCGCTGCAACGCGCTGATCGACGATGCGCTCGCGCACGGCGCGACACTCGTGTGCGGCGGCAAGGCCGACAGCACGCTGTTCCCGGCCACGCTGCTCGACCATGTCACACCGGCGATGCGCATCTATGCGGAAGAGTCGTTCGGCCCGGTGAAGGGCATCGTGCGCGTCGACGGCGAGGCGGCCGCGATCCGTTGCGCGAACGACAACGCGTTCGGGCTGTCGTCGGCCGTGTTCAGCCGCGACGTCGCGCGTGCGATGCGCGTCGCGGCACGCATCGAATCGGGCATCTGCCACGTGAACGGCCCGACTGTGCACGACGAGGCACAGATGCCGTTCGGCGGCGTGAAGGACAGCGGCTTCGGCCACTTCGGTGGCAAGGCCGGCATCGCGGCGTTCACGGACCTGCGCTGGATCACGGTGCAGACCGCACCGCGCCACTATCCGTTCTGACGAGGCCGCCGACGATGAGGATTGCGATTCTGGGCGCCGGCGCGATGGGCTCGCTGTTCGGCGGGCTGCTGGCCGAAAGCGGCGAGGCCGTCACGCTGATCGACGTGAACGACACGCATCTCGATGCGATCCGCCGTGACGGGCTGCGCATCGATGACGATCGTGGTGAACGCACCATCCGTACGTTGCAGGCCGTGCGGCCGGAAGCCGCGAATGCGGACGCAGCTGCATCGCCAGACACGCCGTTCGACCTGCTGATCGTTTTCACGAAGTCGCTGCACACGCGCCATGCGCTGGACGGCGTGCGCGCGCTGCTGAGCCCCTACACGTACGTGCTGACGCTGCAGAACGGGCTGGGCAACGTCGAGACGTTGAATGCGTTCGTGCTGATCGAGCGCATTCTCGTCGGCGTCACGACCTGGCCCGCCGATCTTGCCGGGCCAGGCCACGTGCATTCGCACGGTGCGGGCGTCATCAAGATGATGACGGCCGACGGCGCGGAGCGCATGTTCGCGGCCGCCGTCGCCGATGCACTGTCGCGCGCGGGGCTCGTGTGCTCGCTCGATGACGACGTGTGGGCTGCGATCTGGGAGAAGGTCGCGTTCAATGCGGCGCTCAACACGCTGTGCGCGGTGACACGTTGCACGGTCGACCAGCTCGGCGAACACCACGACGGGCTGCGGCTCGCGCAGACGATCGCCGCCGAGACGGCGGCGGTCGCGCGCGCGAAGGGCATCGCGGTCGACGGCGAGCGCATCGCGCGCAACGTCGAGCATGCGATCCGCGAGCATCGCGGCCATCGCCCGTCGATGCTGCAGGACGTGCTCGCGGGCCGTCGTACGGAAATCGACGCGATCAGCGGCAAGGTCGTCGCGGCCGCGCGCGAAGCGGGCGTCGCGGTGCCGCATGCGGAAACGCTGCTCGCACTGGTCAGGCTGATCGACGCGCGGATGAACTGAGCATCAGGCTGGCGGCGCTGCCTGCGCCGCACGACGATACGGGCGCGTCGCGCGCAGACGACGGCACCGGATCGGGACGGGTTGGACGAGACACCGGAGCCGCCGCCGACGCGTCGACACCGGCCGACTGCGCAGCACGAGATCCGGGCACGCGCCATCGTGCGGCAGCCCGGACAACCGGAGACGCCATGAAAGCCATCGAACGCCGTTGTCTTGCCGCGCGCCGAGCGCGCACGTTGCCGCGTCAGCGCGGCGCACGGGAGGCCGCATGAGCACGCGCGACGGATTGCAGTCGCCGTCCGTCGACATCGGCGCGACGCTCGACGACGGGCCGTTCACGACGATGCAGCGCGGCGTGGTGCTGCTCGCCGCGCTCGCGATCGTGCTCGACGGCTTCGACGGCCAGCTGATCGGCTTCGCGATTCCGGTGTTGATCCGCGAATGGGGCATCACACGTGGCGCGTTCGCGCCGGCGGTGGCGGCCGGGCTGATCGGGATGGGGATCGGCAGCGCGTGCGCGGGGATCGTCGCGGATCGCTTCGGCCGTCGCCAGGCCGTGATCGGCAGCGTGTTCCTGTTCGGCATCGCGACCTGCGCGATCGGCTTCGCACCGGACGTCACGGCGATCGCGATGCTGCGCTTCGTCGCGGGGCTCGGCATCGGCGGTGCATTGCCGACGGCCACGACGATGACGGCCGAATACACGCCCGCGCGGCGCCGCACGATGATGGTGACCGCGACGATCGTCTGCGTGCCGCTCGGCGGAATGCTGGCCGGCCTGTTCGCGCACGAGGTGCTGCCGCGTTATGGCTGGCGCGGGCTGTTCTTCGCGGGCGGTGCGTTGCCGCTCGTGCTCGGCTTCGTGCTCGTGCGTGCGCTGCCCGAATCGCCGCGCTATCTCGCGCGGCGCCCTGCGCGCTGGCCGGAACTCGGCGCGCTGCTTGCCAGGATGCAGCGGCCGGTCGCGGCGGGCACCGTGTTCACCGATCTGAAAGATGCACGCGCGGCAGGCGGCCGCGGCGGCTTCGGCGCGCTGTTCGCGAGCGGTCAGGCGCGCGACACGATCGCCCTGTGGGGCGCGTTCTTCATGTGCTTGCTCGCCGTGTATGCGGCGTTCAGCTGGCTGCCGACGATGCTGGCGGCGAGCGGGCTGAGCGTGTCGGTCGCGGGTACCGGGCTCACCGCGTACAACCTCGGCGGCGTGATCGGCGCGCTGCTGTGCGCATGGACGATCGCGCATGCCGGGTCGCGCTGGCCGCTCGTGCTGTGCAGCATCGGCGGCGCGGCGAGCGCGGTGTGGCTGATGGGTGTCGATGCCAGCCGCCACACGGGCTGGCTGATCGTCGGGCTCGGCCTGCACGGATTGTTCGTCAACGCGGTGCAGTCGACGATGTATGCGCTCTGCGCGTACATCTACCCGACCGCGGTGCGCGCGACGGGCACCGCGAGCGCGCTCGCGTTCGGCCGGCTCGGCGCGATCCTCAGCGCGTTCGCGGGCGCGATCGTGATCACCACGGGCGGCGCCACGGCCTATCTGACGATGCTGGCGATCGCGATGGGGGTGGTCTGCGTCGCGCTGCTCGTCGTGCGACGGCATATTCCGCGACTGTCGCGCGCGGCGGTGCAGCCGCGCGAAGGGGAGGAACTGGCCCGCACGTCGTCGTGACGGCGCGCGGGCCCAGGGGCGAGTCGTGCGTTACAGCGTGGTGCGCACGTGCCAGAGCTCGGGGAACAGGACGACGTCGAGCATCTTGCGCAGGTACGGCGCGCCGCTGGTGCCGCCGGTGCCTTGCTTGAAGCCGATGATGCGCTCGACGGTCGTCACGTGACGGAAGCGCCACTGGCGGAACGCATCCTCGAGATCGACGAGTTCCTCGGCCATCTCGTACAGCTCCCAGTGCTGCTGCGGGTGACGGTACACCTCGAGCCACGCGGCTTCGACCGTCTCGTCATGCCGGGTCGGCTGCGTCCAGTCGCGTTCGAGCCGCTCCGCCGCGATCGGGAAGCCGCGCCGCGCGAGCAGGCGCACGACTTCGTCGTAGAACGACGGCGCTTCGAGCGTCGCACGGACTTGCTCGAGGATGTCGGGCCGGTGCGCATGCGGCTGCAGCATCTGCACGTTCTTGTTGCCGAGCAGGAATTCGAGCTGCCGATACTGGTACGACTGGAAGCCCGACGACTGCCCGAGATACGGCCGCATCGCCGAATATTCGGACGGCGTCATCGTCGACAGCACGTTCCACGCCTGCACGAGCTGTTCGAGGATGCGCGACACCCGCGCGAGCATCTTGAACGCCGGCGGCAGCGCATCGGTGCGCACCGCATCGAGTGCTCCGCGCAGCTCGAACAGCGCGAGCTTCATCCACAGCTCGCTCGTCTGATGCTGGATGATGAACAGCATCTCGTTGTGATCGGGCGACAGCGGATGCTGCGCGTCCAGGATCGAATTCAGCGACAGGTAGTCGCCGTAGCTCATCGACTTCGAGAAATCGAGCTGCGCGTCGTGCCAGCCGGCATCGCCGGGCACGTGCGACGTTTCGTGCGCGGCCGGGGCCGGTTGCGCCGTATGCGTGGCGCGTGCGCCCGAGAACGGGCAGCCCGCCGGCGCGTCGTTGCCGGGTGGCTGCATATGACCAGAATTCACGACTATCTCCAGATTTTTGAATGATGGGGCGCGGCGCGCGGCTCGCGCGCGCCGGGCGAGGCCGATCAGGTCACCGCGCCGCGTTCGGCGAACTCGGGCGCCTTCCACGCGTCGGTGGCGAGGATGTCGCGCAGCGTCTCGACGGCATCCCACACGTCGGCGAAGCGCGTATAGAGCGGCGTGAAGCCGAAGCGCAGCACGTACGGCTCGCGGTAGTCGCCGATCACGCCGCGCGCGATCAGCGCCTGCATCACTTCGTAGCCGTGCGGATGTTCGAAGCTCGCCTGCGAGCCGCGCTGGTGATGCGCGCGCGGCGTGACGAGCTTCAGCGACAGGCCCGCGCAGCGCGCTTCGACGAGCGCGATGAACGCGTCGGTCAGCGCGAGCGACTTGCGGCGGATCGCGTGCATGTCGGTCTGCAGGAACACGTCGAGCCCGCATTCGACCATCGACATCGACACGATCGGCTGCGTGCCGCACAGGAAGCGCGCGATGCCCGGATCGGGCGCGAAGCCCGGCTGCATCGCGAACGGTGCGCGGTGGCCCCACCAGCCGGACAGCGGCTGCGAGAAATGCGCGTGATGGCGCTGCGGCACCCACACGAAGGCGGGCGAACCGGGGCCGCCGTTCAGGTACTTGTACGTGCAGCCGACCGCGCCGTCTGCGCGCGCGCCGTTCAGGTCGACCGGCACCGCGCCGGCCGAGTGCGCGAGATCCCACAGCATCAGCCCACCCGCGTCGTGCACGAGCTGCGTGACGGCCGGCATGTCGTGCATGTAGCCGGTGCGGTAGTTCACGTGCGTGATCATCGCGACGGCCGTGTCCGCGCCGAGTGCGTCGGGCAGGTCGGCCGGGTCGTCGATCAGGCGCAGTTCGTAGTCGCCGCCGAGCTGTTCGATCAGCCCCTGCGCGATATACAGGTCGGTCGGGAAGTTCGAGCGTTCCGACACGATCACGCGGCGCTCGGGCGCGCGCTCGGCCTGATGGCGCACCATCGCCGACAGCAGCTTGAACAGGTTGATCGAGATCGTGTCGGTCACGACCGTCTCGCCGGGGGCGCCGCCGATCAGCGTCGCGAGCTTGTCGCCGAGACGGCGCGGCAGCGCGAACCAGCCAGCCGTGTTCCAGCTGCGGATCAGGCCTTCGCCCCATTCGGCGCCGATTACCTGCTGCGCGCGGGCGGCCGACGCGCTCGGCTGCGCACCGAGCGAGTTGCCGTCGAGGTAGATCACGCCGTCGGGCAGGGAGAACTGGTCGCGCAGCGGGGCGAGCGGATCGTCGCGGTCGAGCGCGAGCGCGTCTTCACGGGTCTTGATCATGATGTGGGTCGTCAGTCGGGGTAATCAGGAGGTACGCGCAGGGAGCGCGCGCAGCACCGCGCGCACGGGGCTCGCGTCGAGCGTCGCGAATTTCAGCGGCAGTGCGATCAGTTCGTAGTCGCCGGGCGGCACGTCGTCGAGCACGATGCCTTCGAGGATCGCCATCCGGTGCGCGCGCACGCGGTGATGCGCATCCATCGTCTTCGATTCCTGCGGGTCGAGCGACGGCGTATCGATGCCGATCAGCTTGACGCCGTGCGCGGCCAGCAGGTCGATGGTGTCCGGCGCGACCGCGCAGAAGCCGGTATCCCATTGCGCGAGCGGCGCCTGCGCATAGGTGCGCAGCAACACGCGCGGCGGTACGCCGTCGAGCGCGGCCGCGACATCGGCCGGCTGCACGACCGGCGATGCGCCGATGCAATGGATCACGCGGCACGGGCCGAGGTAGGTGTCGAGCGGCACGGCGCCGATCGGCGCGCCGTCGGCGTCGTAGTGCAGCGGTGCGTCGCAGTGCGCGCCCGTGTGCGGCGACAGCGTCAGGCGCGCGACGTTGACCGGCGAGCCGGCTTCCATCCGCCACACGCGTTCGACGGAAACCGGCGTATCGCCCGGCCACACGGGGGTGGCGGGGCTGACAGGCGGCGAGATGTCCCAGAGGGTGTCCATGGCATGACGATTCGGTGAGTCGATCCTTCGAATGATAGGTGGACGCTCGTAGAAAGTGCTTGCGAAATAAACATGGACAATCCGCCGGATTGGCAGATAATTCGACTCAGAGGGAAAACGGGGACCAAAAATGCACGCGATCACGCTCGATGCCACCGACTGCCGGATTCTGGCGGTACTGCAGGAAGAGGGCAGAATCAGCAATCTCGATCTGGCGGAACGGATTTCGCTTTCGCCATCCGCCTGTCTGCGCCGCATGCGCCTGCTCGAGGAGCAGGGCGTGATCGAGCACTATCGCGCGTGCCTGAGCCGCGAGAAGCTCGGCTTCGAACTCGAGGCGTTCGTTCAGGTGTCGATGCGCAACGAAGAAAATCAATGGCACGAGCGCTTCGCGGAAGCGCTGCGCGAATGGCCGGAGGTGGTCGGTGCGTTCGTCGTGACCGGCGAAAGCCACTATCTGCTGCGCGTGCTCGCGCACAACCTCAAGCACTATTCGGATTTCGTGCTGAACCGGCTCTACAAGGCGCCGGGCGTGATGGACATCCGTTCGAACATCGTGCTGCAGACGCTGAAGGATGAAGCCGGCGCGCCGGTCGGGCTGGCGCGCACGGGGGCGATCAAAGCGGTGTAAGGCCGTGGAAGCCGCCGCCGTGGAACACGAGCGGCGCTTCGGCGTTCGGCACGCGGACGCCGCAACGCTCCACTTCGCCGACGAAGATCACGTGATCGCCTTCGTCGTAGCGGCTGCGGTTGTGGCACTCGAACCACGCGAGCGCGCCGTCGAGCACCGGCATCCCGGAGTTACCGGCCGCATGCGCGATCCCTTCGAAGCGGTCGCCCTTGTAGCTCGAGAAGCGCTTGCACAGGTCGAGCTGCGACGCGGCGAGCACGTTCACCACGTAATGGCTGTTGCCGCGGAACACCGGCGTCGATGCCGATTTGTGCGCGAGGCTCCATAGCACGAGCGGCGGATCGAGCGACACCGAGTTGAACGAACTCGCGGTGATGCCGATCAGTTGCCCGGACGGCGCCTGTGTCGTGATGACGGTCACGCCCGTCGCGAACTGGCCGAGTGCCTGGCGGAACGCGGTCACGTCGAAATCCGGCGGAGTGGCGCGGCTCATCGGGCGGCCATCCGGAACGAAACGGGCGGGCACGGCGCGCGGCGGGTGCAACGGGCGGGGTGGACGAAAGGCGACAAGGCGGTCGGGGCGGAAGTGGTGCGCATGGCCCGATTTTAGCGGAATCGGGGCCGCCGGGCCCGGCCAGACGGCGCAATGCGGCGATAGGGTGACGTAGCGAACACTGCGGCGCGCTGCCGGATGCGCGAATGCGTGCGCCCCGCCCGGCCGTTCTGTCGCGTTTCTTGTGCAGTGTCGCTGCGCCGGCCGGTACGGCGGCGTCACCCCAGGTCATCGATACCCGCGCTATCGCGCCGCCGCCAGTCCGAGCGACAGCGCGCCCGTCACGATCAGGCTCGACGCCCACACGGCATCGAGATTGAACCAGCTCCGCGACACGAATTTCAGCCCGAGATAGCGGTACACGAGCCAAGCGAGCCCGCCGCCGGCGCCGATCATCGCGATCGCATGCACGGCCGCGACGACCAGCGCCATCCCGAGATGCGCATCGACGAGCGTGGCCGCCGCGCGGTGGCCGGCGTCCCGGTCGAGCCCGCACAACCCGAGGTAGATCGGCACCAGCATCAGCCCCGCGCCATGCGCAATCGCGACCGCGAACGACCACAGGCCGAGCCGGGCGGGCGGAATCCGCGCGAGCGCGCGCGGATGCCGGCGCCGGATCAGCAGCACGGCGCCGAAGCCGATCACGAGCGCGCTCGCGCCGATCCGGATCGCCGTTTGCCACGCGAGCAGCGCGGCGAGCAGCCCGAACGGCAGCATCACCGTGAAGACCGCGAGCGCATGGCCGAGCGCGAGATAGCCGAGCGCCGCGACGAGCGCGCCGCCGCGGCGCGTCATCAGCGCGTTCGACACCGCGAGCGGCCAGCCCATCGCGGGGTTGAGCCCGTGATACACCCCGCTCGCGAGCACGGCCGCCCACAGCGCGAGCGGGGCGTGAAGGCTGGCGTTCAACGCTTGACCGACGGATAGCAGAACGAGTCGGTCGAGCAGTCGCCGCCTTCGAGCCGGATCTGGTGCGCACGGTAGCCGTCGGGGAACTCGACCCAGTAGTCGTCGGCGAGCGTCAGCCCGCCTTCCGGCCCCACATGCGCGAGCACCTGCGCGGCCGGCACGCCGTCCGGGTAGAACTGGTCGTCCCACGTCGAATAGAGCGAGTTGGTCCAGTACACGCGCTTCCCGTCGCGGCTGATCTCGACCATCTGCGGGCCGCCGGCGAACGCGCGGCCGTTCGTGTGCGGCGCGCGGCGCACGATGCCGCCGATGCGCACCGACCCCGCGAGCACCGGGTGGTGCGGATCCGACACGTCGTACTGGCGCATCTCGCCGGTGCCCCAGCACGACACGTAGAGGAAGCGGTCGTCGAGCGACAGGTCGATGTCGGTCACGAGCGGCGGCACGGCGCCGAATCCCTTGAGCAGCGGCGGCAGTTCGTCGACCGCGGCCGGCTCGGCCGGGATCGTCGCCGTCTTCTTCACATGGAACTGGCCGCCTTCGCGCCACCAGGTCCAGATCGAGCCTTCGAGATTCGTCGTGTCGACCACCACGCCGACGAACCCGTATTCGCGCACCGGGTCGTGCGCGGGCCGTACCTCGAGCGCCATCTGGTGATTCGCGCCGAGATCGATCGTCTGCACGTTGCGCCGCGCGCGCAGGTCCCAGAAATGCAGCCGGTGCCCGTACTTGTTCGCGAGCAGGTCCTCGGGGACGATGCCGTTTTCGAACTGCGGTGGCAGCGCCCATTCGCTCGACACCATGTAGTCGCGCGGCAGGTTCCACCAGAAGTCGTAATGCTTGTCCTGCGGGCCGCGGTCGATCTCCCAGCGGCCGAGCACGTCGAAGGTTTCGCAATCCATGATGAAGATGCCGGGCGCGCCGTCGGTGCCGTCCTTGCCCGCGCCGCCAAGCGTGCTCACGTAGATGCCCTCGGGGCCGCAGTGCACGGTGTGCGGGCGCGAGTAGCCGGTCTTCGCGAAGATCTCGCCGGGTTCGACGATCTTGTGGATGCGCGCCTGCGTCGGGTGCGGCTTCGTGTCGATCACGTAGATGCGCGACGAGCGCAGGCCCGGGATGATCAGGAAGCGGCGCTCGAGAAACGCGTGGCCCGTGAGCGGCGACAGCGACGACGAACAGGCATTCCAGCCGAAGTGGTGAAACTCGTCGCCGGTGTTCGGCATCGTGACCGTGTGCACGATTTTTCCGTAGGTCGACGAGCCGGGCTTCACGTCGATCACGGCGAGCGCGTCGGGCCTGGAAAAATCGGGGCTCAGCAACAACGTATAGGCAAACTCTTCCGCCGGCGCCTGCATCGCAAGCTCGGGCGAAGCGTGAAACGTCGGGTCAGGCCGCATGCTCATGGTGATGCCCTCTCGATGGTGTCGGATCGTGGTCGCACGGCCGTTCGTTGCGGACGTGCGGGCCGGGGTGGCCGCGCGGCGCGCGACACGCCGGCGGGAGCGATCGGCTGGCGGATGCACGCGTCGGCGACACGTGCGGCGCCGTGCATCAGATCGTGAAAGCGGATAAAGGCGATGGGCCGGCTCGCCGCACCTGGCGCAACACGGGGACACGGCAGCGCGATGGCACAGTCGAAGCGGCAGCCCGCGACGCGGCAACAGCGGGGCGGGTGACGAGGGTGATTTCTGTTGAGGCGTGCATATCGATGTTCCGGCAGATGATGTTTGCATCAGGGTCGGGCATGCATCGGACGCGATGCGCGGCGCGACGGGTTTGCCGTCGGGTTCGCGCGTGCCTCAGTGTAGACGAGAAAAGGGTGTGCCGTTCGCGCGCGGTACCTGTCCAATCGGCCGGGTTCGCACGCGAGTGAGATACTTGTCGAAGTGCCGCTGCGCCCCGCATCCTGCGCGGGCAGCGGCGATGCGTAACGATGGCGCCGGCGCATGCGTGCCGGCTGCCGTCATCAACGAGGGGCTGATTTCATGGGGAACGAAATGCTTGAAACCGCGACTGTGGGCGGCGGGTGCTTCTGGTGCACGGAGGCGGTGTTCCTCGACGTCGACGGCGTGACGGCCGTCCAGTCGGGCTATGCGGGCGGCCATACGCGCAATCCCGGCTATCGCGACATCTGCGAAGGCGACACAGGCCACGCGGAAGTCGTCAACGTGACGTTCGATCCGGCGCGCATCGGCTATCGCGGGATCCTCGAGATCTTCTTCGCGACGCACGATCCGACCCAGTTGAACCGGCAGGGCAACGACGTCGGCACGCAGTACCGTTCGGTCGTGTTCACGCATTCGGATGCGCAGCGCGACACGGCGCTCGACGTGATCCGCGAGCTGGAGCGCGAGCAGGTGTTCGGGCAGCCGATCGTCACGCAGGTCGTGCCGCTCGACGACAACTACTGGCCGGCCGAGGACTATCACCAGAACTATTACGCGCGTAACCCGGGGCAGGGCTACTGCTCGGTCGTGATCGGGCCGAAGCTCGCGAAATTCCGGCAGAAGTTCTCGCACCGGCTGAAGTCGCTGCGCGGCGCGTAAGCGCGGCCGGCGCCGGCCGGTTTCAAGCCGGTATCAAGCCGCCTCGTTGCGCCACTGCGCGCACGCGGCGGCGATCTCGCGCGCGAGCGCGATGCACGACAGCGGCGCGGAGCCTTCCGCCTTGTTGTTGATCGTGATGATCACCGGCTGCCCGGCCAGCGCATAGCGCGCGGCCAGTTCGGCGAGCGCCGAGCGCGTGGCCGGATCCTCGTCGACGAGTTTGTCGAACGGCTCGTACTTCGCTTTCGCCTGTTCATACTTGAAGCCGCCGTGCAGGCTCCAGCGCACGATCAGCGGGCCCGGCGCGTCGCCGTCGAGCAGCGCGAGCGCGGCCGCCTGGCGCAGCGGGTCGGGCATCCGCGCGTGCAGGCCGACGCAGTAGCGCACGCCGAGCGCGGCGAGCGCGCGGATGAAGCGCGGCGTGAGCAGGCTCGCGTCGCGAATCTCGATCGCATAGCGGGTGCCGTCGGCTTCCGGCGGCAGCGGCGGCAGCGCCGCGAAGAACGCGGCGAGCCGGTCGATCAGCGCGGCCGGCTGGGCGAGCAGCTGATCGGGCAGCGGCGAGAACTGGAACACGAGCACGCCGGCTTTCCGGCCGAGCCCTTCGAGGCAAGGCTGCACGAATTCGCGGGTGGCGAGCGCCGCGTCGAGGAAGGTCGGGTTCGGCCCCGACGGCTCGCCGCGCCGGCCGCGGATCACCGCATCGGTCACGGAGGCCGGCGCCTTTACGACGAAGCGGAAATCGTCCGGCACCTGCTGCGCGTAGCGCAGGTAGTCGGCCACCGACAGCGGGCCGTAGAACGACCGGTCGAGGCTCACGCTCTTCAGCAGCGGATGCGCGCCATATGCTTCGAGCCCTTCGCGCGACAGCTTGGTCTGCGCGAAGTCGCCGTCGTAGACGATGCCGTCCCAACCGGGGAAATACCACGACGACGTGCCGAGCCGGACATTCGGCGGCAGGGCGGCCGCTGCGTCGGCTACATCCGGCGCGATCGGGGCGGGCAGCACGCCGCGCCGGCGCCGGCCTTTCTTCGGCGGTGCGGCTGGCGGGGACGGGTCGTCCCACAGCTGGCCGGAAGCGGCTGGCGGGGTTTCGTCTGAAGAACGGGCGTTAGTGCGGGCGCGCGGTGCCGGCTGCGCGTCGTCGGGCGCGTCCGGTGTCACGTGCTCGTCGGTGTCGGCAGGCCGGCCATCGTCCTCGGGCGACGCGCGTGCAGCGTCGGCCGGCACGCCGAACAGGTCGAATTGCCCGTCGGCGTGCGGCGCATCCGCGTCGTCGTGCTGCTGTCGTTCCGGCGGCGCCTTGCGCCGCGTCCTGCCGTCACCCATGCATGCCCAGCGTGAGGCGCCGCCTAGCGCGGCAGCGCGTGTTCGTACATATAGCGCCGCGACCACGGCAGCGTTTTTGCGCTCTGCCCGGCCTTGCGGCACACGATCTGGAAGATCGACACGTCGTCGTGCTCGAACGCATATGCGCAGCCGGCGAGATACACGCGCCAGATGCGGAATTTTTCGTCGTCGACGAGTTGTCGCGCGGCTTCCGCTTTCGCCTCGAAGTTTTCCGTCCAGATGTCGAGCGTGCGCGCATAGTGCCGTCGCAGGCTTTCGACGTCAATCGCTTCGAGTCCGCCGCGCTGCGCGGCTTCGAGCGCGAGGCTGATGTGCGGCAGCTCGCCGTCCGGGAACACGTAGCGGTCGATGAACTCGCCGCCGCCGAGCGCCGTCTCGCCGCTTTCCGCGTCGGTCGACGTGATCCCGTGGTTCATCGCGATGCCGTCGTCGGCGAGCAGGTCGTGCACGCGCGAGAAATAGAGCGGCAGGTTCTTGCGCCCGACGTGCTCGAACATCCCGACGCTCGTGATGCGGTCGAACTGGCCGTCGATCTCGCGGTAGTCCTGCAGCCGGATCTCGATTTTGTCTTCCAGCCCGGCGGCCTTCACGCGCGCGGTCGCGAGGTCGAACTGGTTCTGCGACAGCGTGACGCCGAGGCACTGCGCGCCGAACTTCTGCGCGGCGCGCAGCACGAGCGCACCCCAGCCGCAGCCGATGTCGAGCAGGCGCTGGCCGGGCTGGAGCCGGATCTTCGTCAGGATATGGTCGATCTTCTTGATCTGCGCGGTGGCGAGATCCTCGTCACCGTTCTCGAAGTACGCGCACGAGTACACCATGTTCTCGTCGAGCCACAGCTGATAGAACTCGTTCGAGACGTCGTAGTGATACTGGATCGCCTTCTTGTCGGTGCTCTTCGAGTGATTGAAGTAGCGCTTCACGCGCGCCAGCTTGCTCGCGCTCGTCACCGTGTTGCGCGCGAGCGAGTAGCCGATGTTGATGATGTCCGACAGCTTGCCTTCGATGTCGATCTTGCCCTTCACGTACGCCTCGCCGAGATTGTCGAGGCTTGGTTCGAGCAACAGCGGCAACGCCGACGCGCTGTTGACCTTCAACGTGACCTGCGGCGCGCTGAAGGTGCCGAAATCGAGTTGATCGCCGTTCCACAGCACGAGGCGCGCCGGTATGTTCGCTTTCGCCCGTACTTCGTCCGCCCACTGTGCCAGCTTCTTTTCCCAGAACATTTGGATTCTCCGTTTGTTCGTTGAATCGAATACAGCCAAGTATCTTGACCGGCGCCCGCCGCTTGCGACGCGGGCGCCCGGATGTAACACGAGACACGACCGGCGTGCGCCGGCGCCGCGCTTAAGGCGACAGGCGCGAGATCGACCAGTCCGGCGACGTATCGGCGTCGCGCGTATAGAGCAGGCGGTCGTGCAGCCGCGACGGGCGGCCCTGCCAGAACTCGATCGAGTCGGGCACGAGGCGGTAGCCGCCCCAGTGCGGCGGGCGCGGCGGGTTGTCGCCGTAGCGTTCGCTGACGGCCTGTTCCTGCGCTTCGAGCGTGGCGCGGCTGTCGATCACGGCGCTCTGCTCGGACGCCCATGCGCCGATGCGCGAGCCGAGCGGGCGCGACGCGAAATAGCGGTCGCTTTCCTCGGCGCTGGTTTTCTCGATCCGGCCTTCGATGCGCACCTGGCGCTCGAGCTCGATCCAGTAGAACAGCAGTGCGGCCTGCGGATGCGCGGCAAGATCGCGCCCCTTGCGGCTTTCGTAATTGGTAAAGAAGACGAACCCGCGTTCGTCGACGCCCTTGATGAGCACGATGCGTGCCGACGGCCGGCCGTCGTCGCCGACGGTCGCGAGCGTCATCGTGTTCGGCTCGGGCAGCTTGGCGGCGAGCGCCTCCTTGAACCAGCGGTCGAACTGGGCGAAGGGGTCGTGGGCGACATCGGCTTCGTCGAGCGAAGCACGTGAATAGTTGATGCGAAGATCGGCGAGAGTCGTCATGTTATGCAAACGCTTCAATCTGAAACCATTGTAGCCAACGCGCGAGAAACGTGCGTGTACAGTGGCGCGTGCGAGCGGGGAGTTCAGGCAAAATAGAGGGCTGCACGACTTACATTTTCCTTGCTGCCATGTCCGCCGCCGACGCTGCCCCGCCCAGTTCCTCTGATCTTACCCCGACCCCGGAAATCCAGCTTGACGTGGATCGCGCGCGGCGCTTTGGCGGCGTCGCGCGGCTGTACGGCGCGCCGGCGGCCGCCGCATTCGAGCGCGCGCACGTCGCGGTGATCGGCATCGGCGGCGTCGGGTCGTGGGTGGCCGAGGCGCTCGCCCGCAATGCGGTCGGCACGCTGACGCTGATCGACCTCGACAACGTTGCGGAAAGCAATACGAACCGGCAGATCCACGCGCTCGACGGCAATTACGGCAAGCCGAAGGTCGACGCGATGGCCGAGCGGATCGCACTGATCGATCCCGCGTGCCGCGTGAACCGGATCGAGGATTTCGTCGAGCCGGACAACTTCGACGCGCTGCTCGGCGGCGGTTTCGACTACGTGATCGACGCGATCGACAGCGTGCGCACGAAGGTCGCGCTGATCGCGTGGTGTGTCGCGAAGCGCCAGCCGCTCGTCGTGGTCGGCGGCGCGGGCGGCCAGCTCGACCCGACGCGCATCCGGATCGACGATCTCGCGCTGACGATCCAGGATCCGCTGCTGTCGAAGGTGCGCGCGCAGTTGCGCAAGCAGCACGGCTTTCCGCGCGGGCCGAAGGCGCGTTTCAAGGTCAGCGCCGTGTATTCGGACGAGCCGTTGATCTATCCGGAAGCGGCCGCCTGCGACCTCGAGGACGGCGCCGAGCCGTCCGCGGCCGCGCACGTCGCCGGGCTCAACTGTGCGGGATTCGGTTCGAGCGTGTGCGTGACCGCGAGCTTCGGCTTCGCGGCCGCCGCGCATGCGCTGCGCGCGATCGCGGCGCAGGCCGCCGGCTGAGCTGCCGTGAAGCGCGCTCGTTGAGGGATGCGGCGGCGCGTGATACGCGCCGCCGTATGTCATGCGGGGCGATCCCGCAGCCGGGCCGTTGCGGCCCGGCCGGTCACCCATCCGTTCAGTTGAGCGCCATGCTCAGCCTGCGCCGCCACCCGGCGACGAGATCCGGCCGATCGCCGGCCAGCTCGAACACCGAGATCAGCGTGCGGCGGCCGAGATCGTCGCCGTACGCGCGGTCACGCGTGACGATTTCCATCAACTGCTCCACCGCGCCTTCGTACGCGCGCCGCGCGATCAGACTCTGCGCGAGGTCGAAGCGCGCGTCGAGGTCGGCCGGGTTCGCCGCGATGCGTGCTTCGAGTGCGTCGGTCGGCGGCAGGTCGGCCGTGGCTTCGAGCGCGTCGAAGCGGGTCTTGATCGCCTGGTAGCGCGGGTCGCCGTTTTGCAGCGTTTGCGGCGACAGCCGCTCGGTCTCGGCGCGCGCGGCGTCGACCTGGTTGCTCGCGAGCAGCAGTTCGATCAGGTCGAGGCGTGCGTCGTCGAAGCCCGGGTTCAGCGCGAGCGCCGCTTCGAGGTGCGTGAGCGCGTCGTCGTAGCGCTCCTCGGCCATCGCGTACTGCGCGGCACGCCGTTCGGCTTCCTCGGGGGCCGGCAGCAGCCGGTCGAGGAAGGCGCGCAACTGGCCTTCGGGCAGCACGCCGACGAACTGGTCGACCGGGCGCCCGTCGGCGAACGCGATCACGTGCGGAATGCTGCGCGTCTGGAAGTGCGCGGCGAGCTCCTGGTTCTCGTCGACGTTGACCTTCACGAGTTTCCAGCGGCCTTCGTAGTCGCCTTCGAGCTTTTCCAGCAGCGGGCCGAGCGTCTTGCAGGGGCCGCACCACGGCGCCCAGAAGTCGACCAGCACGGGTGCGTCCAGCGACGCCTCGATGACGTCTTTCTCGAATGTGGCAAGCGTGGTGTCCATGTCGTTCTCTTCCGTTCGAATGTCGTCAGGATGGGGGCGGCACGCCCCTTTTTCAACGCGGCTTCGACTCGGGCAGCGGAATCCACTCGGTCTCGCCCGGCACCTTGCCCATTTCCTGGCGCGTCCAGGCTTCTTTCGCGCGCTCGATCGCGTCGCGGCTGCTGGCGACGAAATTCCATTCGATGAAGCGCTCGCCGTCGATCTTGTCGCCGCCGAGCAGCATCGCGCGCGCGCCACTGCCGCTCGTCAGCGTGACCGCGACCCCGGGCGCGAGCACGGCCATCTGCTCGGCCGGCACCGGGGTGCCGTCGATCGCGAGCTCGCCGTCGACCACATAGACCGCGCGCTCCTCGTGCGACGCGTCGAGCTCGACACGGCCACCGGCCGCGAATTCGGCCGCGACGTACAGCGTGCGCGAGAACGTCGTGACGGGTGAGCGCAGCCCGAACGCATCGCCGGCGATCACCGTCAGTTCGACGCCGTTTTCGTTGCGGCGCGGCAGCGTCACGGCCGGATGGTGCTCGAACGACGGCTCGGTGGTTTCGTGCGCGCGCGGCAGCGCGACCCAGGTCTGGATCCCGTGCACGGTGTGGCCGTTTTCGCGCTGCGCGTCGGGCGTGCGTTCGGAGTGGACGATCCCGCGGCCGGCCGTCATCCAGTTCACGTCGCCCGGCACGATTTCCTGCAGCGAGCCGAGGCTGTCGCGGTGCAGGATCGCGCCGTCGAACAGGTAGGTGACGGTGGCGAGGCCGATATGCGGATGCGGGCGCACGTCGAGCCCCGTGCCGGGCGGCAGCGTGGCGGGCCCCATGTGATCGAAGAAGATGAACGGGCCGACGAGGCGGGCGGCGAGTGCGGGCAGCGTGCGGCGCACCTGCAGGTTGCCGATGTCACGCACGTGCGGCTTCAGCAGGGCTTTGATCGGAGCGGTCATGGCGGGTCCTGTAGGGCGGCGGGGGATGCCGGTCATTGTACTGGCCGTCCGCCGCCGATTCCATGTGCACCGCGCGGGTATCGGGCCGGGGGCCGAAACCCGGTAGACTGACCGGTTTCTCAGGAAAACGCCGGGCCGCCCCGGGTTTTCACCCCAAAGGAAGTCCCGTTCGGGGATGACCGCCTCGGGGAGCCCGGCGCAAAGCGACAGGGCCCGAGCGCACCTTGGACAACAATTCGACAATCGAGGAGACGCCGATGATGGCCCCGAAGGACTTGCTGCTTGCGCTGGTCGTGATCCTGGCGTGGGGCGTGAACTTCGTCGTGATCAAGGTCGGGCTGCACGGCATGCCGCCGATGCTGCTCGGCGCGCTGCGCTTCACGCTCGCGGCCGTGCCCGCGGTGTTCTTCGTGCGCCGGCCGCAGATTCCGTGGCGCCTGCTGGTGCTGTACGGCGCGACGATCCAGCTCGGCCAGTTCGTGTTCCTGTTCACCGGCATGTACGTCGGCATGCCGGCCGGCCTCGCGTCGCTCGTGCTGCAGTCGCAGGCATTCTTCACGCTCGTGTTCGCGATGCTGTTCCTCGGCGAGCAGTTGCGCATTCAGAACCTGTTCGGGCTCGCGATCGCCGCGGGCGGGCTCGTCGTGATCGCGGCGCAGGGCGGCCGCGAGATGACGCTCGCGGGCTTCCTGCTGACGATCTGCTCGGCCGCGATGTGGGCGTTCGGCAACATCGTCACGAAGAAGGTCGGCCGTGCCAACCTGGTGTCGCTCGTCGTGTGGGCAAGCCTCGTGCCGCCCGTGCCGTTCTTCCTGCTGTCGCTGTGGTTCGAAGGGCCGCAACGGATCGCGACCGCGCTCGCCGGGCTCAACGGCGCATCGATCTTCGCGGTCGTCTATCTCGCGTTCGTCGCGACGCTGCTCGGCTATGGGCTGTGGAGCCGCCTGCTGTCGCGCTATCCGGCCGCCCAGGTCGCGCAGTTCTCGCTGCTGGTGCCGATCGTCGGCCTCGCGTCGTCGGCGCTGCTGCTCGACGAGCATCTGACGCGCACGCAATTGATCGGCACGGCGCTCGTGATGGGCGGGCTCGCGGTGAACGTGTTCGGCGGGAAACTGATGCGCCGCTTCGCGGCATCGTGACGCGCCGGCACGCACTGCGTGCCGGCGGCGGGGCGGGGTGGCCGGGGATGGCCGTCAGGCCATCCGGTTCTTCGCGAGCGGCGGATTCGCCGCGAAATAGCGCTTGATGCCGCGGAAGATCGCGTCGGCCATCTGGTCGCGATAGCTGTCGTCGTTCAGTCGGCTTTCCTCTTCCGGGTTGCTGATGAACGCGGTCTCGACGAGGATCGACGGAATGTCGGGCGCCTTCAGCACCGCGAACCCGGCCTGCTCGACCGAGCCCTTGTGCAGCTTGTTGATGCCGCCGACTTCCTTCAGCACGTAGTTGCCGTAGCGCAGCGAATCGCGGATCTGCGCGGTGGTCGACATGTCGAACAGCGCGCGGTTCACGGCCGCGTCAGCCGTCTTGATGTTGATGCCGCCGATCAGGTCGGACGAATTCTCCTTGTTCGCCATCCAGCGCGCCGCGGCGCTCGTCGCGCCGTGGTCGGACAGCGCGAACACCGACGAACCGCGCGCGGACGGCGTCGTGAATGCATCGGCGTGGATCGATACGAACAGGTCGGCGCCCACGCGGCGCGCCTTCTGCACGCGCACGTTCAGCGGCACGAAGAAGTCGGCGTCGCGCGTCATCATCGCGCGCATGTTCGGCGCGCCGTCGATCTTCGCGCGCAGCTTCTTCGCGATATCGAGTGCGATGTGCTTCTCGTACGTGCCGCCGCCGCCGATCGCGCCCGGATCCTCGCCGCCGTGGCCCGGATCGATGGCCACCGTCAGCAGGCGCACGGTGCCGCCCTTGCCGGATTTCGGCGCGGTGAACTTGTAGGTGTCGCCGTCGTCGTCGCTGTCGTCGCGGCGTGCGATGACGGGCGGCGGCTTGACGGCCGGCTTCGCGGGCGTCGAAGGGGTGGCGGGCGGCGTGTGCGGCGTCGCCGGCGTGTTCTGCGCGAAGCGCTGGAAGAACGCATCGCTGTTGTCGCCTGCGGCGGGCGGCGGCGGGGGCGTGCCCGGGCCGGCCAGCGTGGTCGGCGGCTGCATCTGCTGCGCGCGCGCGGTGTCGTTGAGCGCCTGTTCCTTGCGTTCCGTCTGCGCGATCAGGTCGGTCAGCGGATCGGGCGCGACGGCCGGATACAGGTCGAACACGAGCCGGTACTTGTAGGCGCCGACCGGCGGCAGCGTGAACACCTGCGGTTTCACCGAACCTTTCAGGTCGAACACCATCCGCACGACGTGCGGCTGATACTGGCCGACGCGCACCGACTGGATCTGCGGATCGTTCGGCGCGATCTTCGACACGAGGTCGCGCAGCGCCTGGTCGAGATCGAGGCCGGTCAGGTCGACGACGAGACGGTCGGGACCCTGCAGCAGCTGTTGGGTATTCTGCAGCGGCTGGTCGGATTCGATCGTGACACGCGTGTAATCGCGTGCGGGCCACACGCGCACGCCGAGCACCGACGACGCGTGCGCGAGCCGCGGTGCGACGAGACCGAGCACCAGCGTCGACGCGCCCGCGCACAGGATCTGACGGCGCCGCCAGTTGTGCGTCGCGGTGGCCGCCGATTCGATCGAGCGGAACGGTTTGATCAACATCTTTCGAGACATGCCTTTCCTGAAGCGCTGTACGCCCGGACGGTGAGGGCGCGGCCGTCGCCATCCACGTCGAGCGAGAAAACCAGATCGGGTACGCCGAGCAGCGTGCCCGCCTGTTGTGGCCATTCGACGAGGCAGATCGCGCTGGAATTGAAATATTCGCGAAAGCCTGCGTCGGACCATTCGGCCGGATCGTTGAAACGATACAGATCGAAGTGATAGACCTCGAGTTCCCCATCGTCGCGTTCGAGTGCGTACGGCTCGACGAGCGTATAGGTCGGACTGCGCACGCGCCCCGTGTGGCCGAGGCCCCGCAGGATCGCGCGGACGAGGGACGTCTTGCCCGCGCCGAGATCGCCGACCAGCTGGATCTGCAGCCCGTCGAACGCATGCGCGCGGGCGAGTTCGACGCGTGCCGCGTCGAGCGCGTGCGCGAAGCGGGTGCCGAAAGCCTCGGTCGCCGCTTCGTCGGCGAGCGCGATCACGCGCTGCTCGAGCGGGGCAGGCAACGTGACGGCATGAGGCGGGTGGCTGGACGTGGCTGACATTCTCGTAAAATAGTGCGATGAACCGATTACCGGAACTCGCCGCATCCGACAGGCCTTCGACTCGTGCCGAAGGCGCGGCACCGTGCGCGCTCGACGATGCGGCGTTGACTGCGCTCGCCGCGCGCATCAGGGCGTGGGGGCGCGAATTGGGTTTCGGGGCGATCGGCATCAGCGATACCGATCTCTCGGATGCCGAAGCAGGCCTCGCCGCCTGGCTGGAAGCCGGATACCACGGCGAAATGGATTATATGGCGAAACATGGGATGAAACGCGCGCGTCCGGCCGAACTTGTGGCCGGTACGCGACGCGTGATTTCCGTGCGGCTCGCCTATTTGCCGGCCGAAACGCTCGCCGGCGACGCGCCTGAAAGCGAGCCGGGCGCGCTCGTGCCGCACGACTGGCGCGCGCGCGAACGGGCCCGGCTCGACGATCCGCAGGCGGCTGTCGTGTCGATCTACGCCCGCGGCCGCGACTATCACAAGGTGTTGCGCAACCGGCTGCAGACGCTCGCCGAGCGCATCGAGCAAGAGATCGGCGCGTTCGGCTACCGCGTGTTCACCGATTCGGCGCCCGTGCTCGAGGTCGAACTCGCGCAGAAGGCCGGTGTCGGCTGGCGCGGCAAGCACACGCTGCTGCTGCAGCGCGACGCGGGTTCGCTGTTCTTCCTCGGCGAAATCTACGTCGACGTGCCGCTGCCGACCGACGCGCACACGTCGCCCGACACCGCGCCCGAGACACCCGGCGCGCACTGCGGCAGCTGCACGCGCTGCATCGGCGCCTGCCCGACCGGCGCGATCGTCGAGCCGTACCGCGTCGACGCGCGCCGCTGCATCTCGTACCTGACGATCGAACTGAAAGGCAGCATCCCCGAGCCGCTGCGGCCGATGATCGGCAATCGCGTGTACGGCTGCGACGACTGCCAGCTCGTGTGCCCGTGGAACAAGTTCGCGCAGGCCGCGCCTGTCGCCGATTTCGACGTGCGGCACGGCCTCGATCGCGCGACGCTGGTCGAGCTGTTTGCGTGGGAGGCGGACACGTTCGATACGCGGATGCAGGGCAGCGCGATCCGGCGCATCGGCTACGAAAGCTGGCTGCGCAATCTCGCGGTCGGGCTCGGCAATGCGCTGCGCGCGGACGCGGGCCGGCTCGCGCCGGCCGCGCGCGACGCGATCGTCGTTGCGTTGCGCGCGCGGGCCGACGACCCGTCGCCGGTCGTGCGCGAGCATGTCGAATGGGCGCTGCGTGCCGCGTGAAGGCGGCGTAAAGTGTCGTCGGCGCGCGGCGGGTCCGCGCGCATCCATCGGTCAGGAGAGGGCCATGTTCAATGCAGTCATCGACGCGCCGTTCGGCAAGGTCGGCATCCGCACGGACGCCGCGGTGGTGCGCGAGATCGTCTACCTGCCCGAATCGGTGAAGTCGGTCGAGCCGGATTCGCCGCTCGCGAAGCGCGCGGTCAAGCAGATCGAACGTTATTTCGAGCGCGCGTCGGCGCGCTTCGACCTGCCGCTCGCCGAGGTCGGCAGCGCGTTCCAGCATCGCGTGTGGGACGTGATCAGCGATATTCCGCCCGGCACGGTGCTGACCTACGGGCAGGTCGCGAAGCGGATCGGCAGCGCGCCGCGCGCGGTCGGCCAGGCGTGCGGCGCGAACTACTTCCCGCTCGTGATCCCGTGCCATCGCGTCGTCGCGGCGGGCGGCCTCGGCGGCTTCGCGAACCACGACGACAACGGCTATTACCAGAAAGTGAAGCGCTGGCTGCTGGCGCACGAGGGCGTGCCGTACTGATGAGTGAATCGCTGATTTCCCCCGAAGCCGACGGCGATGCCGCCGCGGCGTCCCCCGCGCTGCTGGCGAGCCGCGCGTCGATCGACGTGTTTTGCGATGCGTTGTGGCTCGAGCATGGGCTCGCGCGCAATACGCTCGACGCGTACCGGCGCGATCTGGTGCTGTTTTCCCAATGGCTGGCAGAGACGCACGACGCGCCGCTCGATTCGGTCGACGAAACGATGGTGACGGGCTACATCGCCGCGCGCAGCGACGGCAAGGCGACGTCGTCGAACCGGCGGTTGTCCGTGTTCCGGCGCTATTACGGCTGGGCCGTGCGCGAGCATCGCGCGAGCGCCGACCCGACGCTGCGGATCACGTCCGCGAAGCAGGCCGCCCGGTTTCCGTCGACGTTGTCGGAGGCTCAGGTCGAGGCGCTGCTCGGCGCGCCCGACATCGATACGCCGCTCGGCCTGCGCGATCGCACGATGCTCGAGCTGATGTATGCGAGCGGGCTGCGCGTGAGCGAGCTCGTGATGCTGAAGACCGTCGAGGTCGGGCTCAACGAGGGCGTCGTGCGCGTGATGGGCAAGGGCTCGAAGGAGCGGCTCGTGCCGTTCGGCGAAGTCGCGCACGGCTGGATCGAGCGCTATCTGCGCGATGCGCGGCCGGCGCTGCTCGGCGCGCGCGCGGCCGATGCGCTGTTCGTGACCGCGCGCGGCGACGGCATGACGCGCCAGCAGTTCTGGAACATCATCAAGCGCCACGCGCAGCACGCGGACGTGCGTGCGCACCTGTCGCCGCACACGCTGCGGCACGCATTCGCGACGCACCTGCTGAACCACGGCGCCGACCTGCGCGTCGTGCAATTGCTGCTCGGTCACAGCGACATCTCGACCACGCAGATCTATACGCACGTCGCGCGCGAGCGGCTGAAGACGCTGCACGCGGAACACCACCCGCGCGGTTAGCGCACGCTTCGCTGCGCGGGCGTTGGCGGGCGCAGCGGCCCGCCTGGGTCAGACCAGCTCGCGCAGCTTGTGCTTCAGCACCTTGCCCGTCGACGCGGCCGGCAGCGCGTCGAGCACGCGCAGGTGTGCGGGGCGCTTGTACGGCGCGAGCCGTTCCGCACACCATGCGTGCAACGCCGCTTCGTCCGCCGTCGCGCCGGGCACCAGCTCGACGAACGCGAGCACTTCCTCGTTGCCTTCGACCGCGCGGCCGATGACGGCCGCCTGCACGACGTCTGGATGTGCGTTCAGCACCTGTTCGACTTCGACCGGATAGACGTTGAAGCCCGACCGGATGATCAGCTCCTTGCTGCGGCCCGCGATCGTCACCGCGCCGTCCGCTTCCTGCCGCGCGAGATCGCCGGTGCTCAGCCAGCCGTCCGGCGACACGGCCGCATGTGTCGCGTCCGCGTTGCGGTAGTAGCCGAGCATCACGTTCGGCCCGCGCACGCGGATCTCGCCGACTTCACCCGGCGGCACGTCGGTGCCGTCCGGCGCGACGATCCGCATCTCCACACCGGGAATCGGCACGCCGACCGAGCTGTCGGTGCGCGGCGCGTCGAGCGGCGTCTGCGTGATCGTCGGGCTGCTTTCGGTCATCCCGTAGCCGTTGTGCAGCGGCACGCCGTACAGGCGCTCGACACGTGCCTTCAGGTTCGCGTCGAGCGGCGAGCCGCCCGAATACGCGAAGCGCAGGCGCGGTGCGCGCCATGCGTGGCCGTGCGTGTGCAGGTGTTCGAGCAGCTTCGCGTGCATCGCGGGCACGCCCTGGAAGATCGTGACGCCTTCGTCGGCGAGCGCGACGCGCACGGCTTCCGGCGAGAAGCGCGGGACGAGCCGCAGCGTCGCGCCCGCGTACAGGCTGCCGAGGCAGACCGACGCGAGCCCGTACACGTGCGACACGGGCAGCACCGTGTAGACGACGTCGTCGGGCGACACGCGACGCAGCGTGCTCGACGTGGCTGCGATGAACAGCAGGTTGCGATGCGACAGCATCACGCCTTTCGGCGTGCCGGTCGTGCCGGTCGTGTAGATCAGCGCCGCGCATTGCGCGGCACCGTCGGCGGCGACCGGTTCGCCCGGCGCGCTCGTGTCGACGCGATACGACCACGCGCCGATGTCGACCGGCAGCGCGCCGGCAGGCGTCGCGCCGTGCCGCGTGGCATGGGTGCGCGCGTCGGGCGATGCGTCGATGGTGAATGCGATCAGTTTCGGACGCGCATGCGCGGCGATCGCGTCGAGTTCGCTGGCCGACAGCCGCGCGTTCGACATGAGTGCCCATGCGTCGAGGCGTGCGACCGCGAACAGCAGCACGATCTGCGCGACGCAGTTTTCGGCGACGATCATCACGCGGTCGCCGCCTTGCACGCCGAGGTTGGCGAGCCGAGCGGCCGCCGCATCGACGGCCTGCGACAGCTCGCCGTACGACAGGCGGCGCGCGTCCTCGATCAGCGCCGGATGCGCGGGCGCCTGCGCGGCCCAGCGTGCGGGCACGTCGGCGATGCGGCGGGGCAGCGCGGCGAGCAGTGCATCGACGTCGAGCGGCTCGGAAGAACGGAGGGACGAGGACATGGCGTCTCCAGAAAAGGGGCGGGCGACGGCTGACGAGGTTGGCGAACGATCGTGCCATGACGGCACGCGCGCCACAATCGGCCATTCGGGCAATAGCGCTTCGCGATGTCCGCAATGATGATGGACGGAATCGTTGCGGCGACGCAGCGGGCCGCCCGGTGAAAAACGGGCCGCGAGTATACCGCCGGCGCGGGCGCGAGCGTGCCATTGCGCGCCCGACGGTCGTTCACCATTAAAATGCCATCATGAGCAAATCCAAGCATGTGTCCGAAACCCCTGCAACCCAATTGCTGCGCCGCAACGGCATCGTGTTCGGCGAGCATCCGTACGACTACGTCGAGCACGGCGGCACCGGCGAATCGGCGCGCCAGCTCGGCGTCGACGAGCACAGCGTCGTGAAGACGCTCGTGATGGAAGATGAGCATGCGAAGCCGCTGATCGTGCTGATGCACGGCGACCGCACCGTATCGACGAAGAACCTCGCGCGGCAGATCGGCGTGAAGCGCGTCGAGCCGTGCAAGCCCGAGGTCGCGAACCGCCATTCCGGCTATCTCGTCGGCGGCACGTCGCCGTTCGGCACGCGCAAGACGATGCCCGTCTACGTCGAGGCGACGATCCTCGAGCTGCCGACGATCTACCTGAACGGCGGCCGTCGCGGCTACCTCGTCAGTCTCGCGCCGGCGGTGCTCACGTCAGTGCTCGGCGCGCAGCCCGTGCAGTGCGCGAGCGTCGACTGAGGGTTTCACCTTCGTGGCAGGCCGCGCGCGTTCGGTAGAATGGGCGCCGTTTCGGCCTGCCACGCGCAGCCGTCCCTTTACCGATACGTTGAAAGAAGAGTCCTCCGCATGCAGATCCTGCTCGCCGCCCTCATTGCCTACCTGATCGGTTCGGTGTCGTTCGCCGTCGTCGTCAGTGGCGCGATGGGCCTGGCCGACCCGCGTTCGTACGGGTCGAAGAATCCCGGCGCGACCAACGTGCTGCGCAGCGGCAACAAGAAGGCCGCGATCCTGACGCTCGTCGGCGACGCGTTCAAGGGCTGGATTGCCGTCTGGCTCGCGCGGCACTTCGGCTTGCCCGAGGTTGCGGTCGCCTGGGTCGCGATCGCCGTGTTCCTCGGCCACCTGTACCCGGTGTTCTTCCGCTTCCAGGGCGGCAAGGGCGTCGCGACCGCGGCCGGCGTGCTGCTCGCCGTGCACCCGGTGCTCGGGCTTGCGACCGCGCTGACCTGGCTGATCGTCGCGTTCTTCTTCCGCTATTCGTCGCTCGCGGCGCTGGTGGCGGCCGTGTTCGCACCGGTGTTCGACGTGTTCCTGTTCGGCACGGGCCACAACCCGGTCGCGTGGGCCGTGCTGGCGATGAGCGTGCTGCTCGTGTGGCGTCACCGCGGCAACATTTCGAAGCTGCTGGCGGGGCAGGAGAGCCGGATCGGCGACAAGAAGAAGACGGCCGCGGACGGCGGCGCGCAGGGCGGCGGGAAGGCCTGAGGGGGCGCGGCGCTTGCCGCATGCCGGGCGCGCCGCGTATGCGGAGCCCGGCAGGATGACGTGACGGATCGTCTGGCGATCAGTCGCGGAAGTTGTTGAAGTCGAGCGGCGTGTCGGTCACGTCCTTGCGCAGCATCGCGATCACGCTTTGCAGGTCGTCGCGCTTCGTGCCGTTCACGCGCACCGCGTCGCCCTGGATGCTCGCCTGCACCTTGATCTTGCTGTCCTTCACGAGGCGCACGATCTTCTTCGCGAGATCGCCGGTCACGCCTTTCTTCACGGTGACGATCTGCTTGACCTTGTCGCCGCCGATCTTCTCGACCTTGCCGTAGTCGAGGAAGCGCACGTCGACGTTGCGCTTGGCCAGCTTGCTGATCAGCACGTCCTTGACCTGGCCGAGCTTGAAATCGTCATCGGCGAACAGCGTCAGCTCGCGCTCCTTTTGCTCGACGCGCGCGTCGGAGCCCTTGAAGTCGAAGCGCGTCGAAATTTCCTTGTTCGACTGCTCGATGGCATTCTTCACTTCAATCATGTTCGCTTCGGAAACGACGTCGAACGATGGCATGGCATTCCTCCCTTGAGATGCGGGCACCCGGCTCGCGCGCGGGCACTCGCTATAATTGCGGACTGTTTGCCATTTTACCGATGCCCCTCCGTTTGCCCAAGGCCGGCCATGCGCCCCCCGGGCGGACGTGACCGCGAATGCCGATGCCTCCTGACGATTCCGCCCTGTCGCTGCTTCCCGACCATCCGCTCACCGCGCACAACACGTTCGGCATCGCCGCGACCGCGCGCTTTGCCGCGCGCGTCACGCATGCGTCGCAGTTCGAGGCGCTCCACCGCGACCCGCGCATCGCGAACCTGCCGCAGCTCGTACTCGGCGGCGGCAGCAACGTCGTGTTCACGCGCGACTTCGACGGTGTCGTGCTGCTCGACGAGATCGCGGGCCGTCGCGTCGTGCGCGAGGACGACGACGCGTGGTACGTCGAGGCCGGCGGCGGCGAGAACTGGCACGCATTCGTCGCCTGGACGCTCGAGCACGGGATGCCGGGCCTCGAGAACCTCGCGCTGATTCCGGGCACGGTCGGCGCCGCGCCGATCCAGAACATCGGCGCATACGGCCTCGAGATGAAGGCGTATTTCGACTCGCTGGTCGCGGTCGAGCTGGCGACGGGGCGCAGCGAGCGCTTTGACGCCGCGCGCTGCGCGTTCGGCTATCGCGACAGCTTTTTCAAGCGGGAAGGGCGCGGCCGGTTCGCGATCGTATCGGTGACGTTCCGGCTGCCGAAGCAATGGGCGCCGCGGCTCGGCTACGCGGACGTCACGCGCGAACTCGACGCGCACGGCATCGCACCCGAGACGGCCACGCCGCGCGACGTGTTCGACGCGGTCGTCGCGATCCGCCGCGCGAAGCTGCCCGATCCGCTCGTGCTCGGCAACGCGGGCAGTTTCTTCAAGAATCCGGTGATCGATGCCGCGCAGTTCGACGCGCTGCGCGCTCGCGCGCCCGAGGTCGTGTCGTATCCGCAGCCGGACGGGCAGGTCAAGCTCGCGGCCGGCTGGCTGATCGACCGCTGCGGCTGGAAGGGGCGCGCGCTGGGCGCGGCGGCCGTGCACGACCGCCAGGCGCTCGTGCTCGTCAATCGCGGCGGCGCGACGGGCGCCGACGTGCTCGCGCTGGCGCGGGCGATCCAGGTCGACGTGCACGCGCAATTCGGCGTCGAGCTCGAGCCGGAACCGGTCTGCCTGTAACACGGGTTTCACGCAGCGTTTCGCGCGCCCAAACAAAAAGCGCCGATCGACGATCGGCGCTTTTTTCATGGATTGCCCGGTGCCGGCGCGTCAGTGCTTGAGGCGACCGAGCAGCAGGAACTCCATCAGTGCCTTCTGCACGTGCAGGCGGTTTTCCGCTTCGTCCCACACGACGCTCTGCGGGCCGTCGATCACGCCGGCCGTCACTTCCTCGCCGCGGTGGGCGGGCAGGCAGTGCATGAAGAGGGCGTCCGGATTCGCGTGGCCCATCATTTCCTCGTCGACGCACCAGTCGGCGAACGCCTGCATGCGGGCCTCGTTCTCCGCCTCGAAGCCCATGCTCGTCCACACGTCGGTGGTGACGAGATCGGCGCCCTTGCAGGCTTCGTTCGGATCGTCGAACACCTCGTAGAACGGTGCGCTGTCGGGCGACACGAGCTTCATGTCGAGCGCGTAGCCGGGCGGCGTGGACAGGCGCAGCTTGAAGCCGAGGATCTGCGCGGCTTCGATCCACGTGTAGAGCATGTTGTTCGCATCGCCGACCCACGCGACGGTCTTGCCGGCGATCGGGCCGCGGTGCTCGTAGTACGTGAAGATGTCGGCGAGCACCTGGCACGGGTGGTACTCGTTCGTCAGGCCGTTGATCACCGGTACGCGGGAATTGTCCGCGAAACGCTTGATGACCTCCTGCTCGAACGTGCGGATCATGATGATGTCGACCATCCGCGAGATGACCTGCGCGGAATCCTCGACGGGTTCGCCGCGGCCGAGCTGCGTGTCGCGCGTGCTCATGAAGACGGCATGGCCGCCGAGCTGGAAGATCCCGGCCTCGAACGACAGGCGCGTGCGCGTCGAGCTCTTCTCGAAGATCATCGCGAGCGTGCGGTCGTGCAGCGGGTGGTAGGTCTCGTAGTTCTTGAACTTGCGCTTCAGGATACCCGTGCGCTCCAGCACGTACTCGTAGTCTTCCAGCGAGAAATCCTTGAACTGCAGGTAGTGACGAATGGTTTTGGCGGTCATGAAGCAGGATACGGCGGGATGTCACCCGGCAGCGAGGCCGGACGGCGCCGCCGTCGGGTGTGGATAACTCAAAGCAGCATAAAGGATTTTCTGTGCTTTGACGAGCCGTGGAGAGAAGCGGGGCACGATCGCCGCACGCGGCTGGCGGTGCAGGAGGAGGGGTGTCGGGACGGCGCGCGATGGCGCGCTGCGGTATAATTCGAAAGTTTTCTCCAGCCCGGCAGGCAAGCCTCCTCGCGCTCTGCCGGACACAAGCCGTGCGCTGCACAAATTCGGTGCAGTCTACCGGCGGCGCGCGTCGACGTCCCGTTTTCGGGATATCGGAATGCTCGTGCCGCCGTCCGTTTCAGCTTTGTGTTCGCGTATCCAGGCGCCGTTGCCTGGACATCGCCGGGCCGTCACTTGGGTAACCACATGGCTGAAACCCCTCCGACCGAATTCTTCATCCAGGGCATCACGAAAGACGGGAAAAAGTTTCGCCCGAGCGACTGGTCGGAACGTCTGGCCGGTGTGATGGCCTGCTTCGGGCCGGGGGCGAGCGGGCGGAACGCGCGTCTCCAGTATTCGCTCTACGTGCGTCCGACGATGCTCGGCGACCTGAAATGCGTGATCCTCGATTCCCGGCTGCGCGACGTCGAGCCGATGGCGTTCGATTTCGTGCTGAATTTCGCGAAGGACAACAACCTCGTCGTCACCGAGGCGTGCGAACTGCCGGACTACAGCGAGAAGAAGTAAGCAGCGGACGGGCGGGGCGCGCGCAGTGCCGGGCCCCGGTTGTTCGCCTGCATCGTTGCCGATTTCGGCGACACAGGCAAAAAAGCCCGCCTAGGCGGGCTTTTTTGCGATCGCAGGAAACAGGAACGCCCGCGGAAGCGGGCGCGCCGGATTTACGCTGCTGCCTGCAGGCCTTTGACGGCTGCGGCGAGGCGGCTCTTGCTGCGAGCGGCCTTGTTCTTGTGAACGATCTTCTTGTCAGCGATCGTGTCGATCGTCTTCACGGCAGCCTTGAACAGATCGGCAGCCTTTGCTTGATCGCCGGCGTCGACAGCCTTGCGAACAGCCTTGATCGCGGTACGGAATTTCGAGCGCAGCGCCGAGTTGTGCGAATTTGCCTTCGCGGCCTGGCGGGCGCGCTTGCGTGCTTGTGCGGAGTTAGCCATGACGGTTCCTTATCCTGTCCTGTTTCCAGAGCTTGGAGCCTAGACGGCCAAGCGCTGCTTTTCGATCCGTCCCCTGAGAGCGATTGCCCAGGGGCGCATAAAAAACGGTGATTTTAACCGAGGCCGGGACATGAAAACGGCAGTTGCCGTGCATGTACGAGCCCAGAAACCGGCGATTATAGCAACAAAATCAAGCGAGTGGCAAGTTCAACGTGACATCTGCCGGACGGGGCGCCATCGGCGCGCGTGCTTTTCGGCATCGGCCGCTGGCCGGGTCGCGCAACGTCCGTATAATAAGCGCCCCATGAATCTATTCCGAGCCCTGCTGACGGTCAGCGGCTTCACGCTGCTGTCGCGCGTGACCGGACTGGCCCGCGAGACACTGATCGCCCGTGCGTTCGGTGCCAGTCAATACACCGACGCGTTCTACGTCGCCTTCCGTATCCCGAACCTGCTGCGCCGCCTGTCTGCCGAAGGCGCGTTCTCGCAGGCGTTCGTGCCGATCCTCGCTGAGTTCAAGAACCAGCAGGGGCACGACGCGACGAAAGCGCTTGTCGACGCGATGTCGACCGTGCTCGCGTGGGCGCTTGCCGTGCTGTCGGTCTTCGGGATCGTCGGCGCGTCGTGGGTCGTGTTCGCGGTCGCGTCCGGCCTGCACACCGACGGGCAGGCGTTTCCGCTCGCGGTCACGATGACGCGGATCATGTTCCCGTACATCGTGTTCATCTCGCTGACGACGCTCGCCTCCGGCGTGCTGAACACGTACAAGAGCTTCTCGTTGCCCGCGTTCGCGCCGGTGCTGCTCAACGTCGCGTTCATCTCCGCGGCCGTGTTCGTCGCACCGCACCTGAAGGTGCCGGTGTTCGCGCTCGCGTGGGCCGTCATCGTCGGCGGCGTGCTGCAGTTCCTCGTGCAGCTGCCGGGCCTGAAGAAGATCGACATGGTGCCGCTGATCGGCTTCAACCCGCTGCGCGCGCTGCGCCACCCGGGCGTGAAGCGCGTGCTCGCGAAGATGGTGCCCGCGACGTTCGCAGTGTCGGTCGCCCAACTGTCGCTGATCATCAACACCAATATTGCGTCGCGGCTCGGGCAGGGCGCCGTGTCGTGGATCAACTACGCCGACCGCCTGATGGAATTCCCGACGGCGCTGCTCGGCGTCGCGCTCGGCACGATCCTGCTGCCGAGCCTGTCGAAGGCGCACGTCGACGCCGATTCGCACGAGTATTCGGCGCTGCTCGACTGGGGGCTGCGCGTCACGTTCCTGCTCGCGGCGCCGAGCGCGCTCGCGCTGTTCTTCTTCGCGACGCCGCTCACCGCGACCCTCTTCAATTACGGCAAGTTCGATGCGCATACCGTCACGATGGTCGCGCGCGCGCTGGCGACCTACGGGATCGGCCTCGTCGGCATCATCCTGATCAAGATCCTCGCGCCAGGCTTCTACGCGAAGCAGGACATCAAGACACCCGTGAAGATCGCGATCGGCGTGCTGATCGTCACGCAGATCTCGAACTACGTGTTCGTGCCGCTGATCGGCCACGCGGGCCTGACGCTGAGCATCGGCGTCGGCGCGTGCCTGAACTCGCTGCTGCTGTTCATCGGGCTGCGCAAGCGCGGCATCTACCAGCCGTCGCCGGGCTGGCTGCGCTTCTTCGTGCAGTTGATCGGTGCGGCGCTCGTGCTCGCGGGCCTGATGCACTGGCTGTCGATCAGCTTCGACTGGACCGGGATGCGCGCGCAGCCGCTCGATCGCATCGCGCTGATGGCCGCGTGCCTCGTGCTGTTCGCTGCACTATATTTCGGTATGTTGTGGGTGATGGGCTTCAAATACGCTTATTTCAGAAGGCGCGCCAAGTGACGACCGCAATGACCCGCGTCCTCGACTACTTCAGCACGCTCGTGGCGGACGACGACAGCCTGCCCGTCACGGAAGCGGCGCTGTCGCTGGCGCAGGACGCGTATCCCGACCTCGACCTGCAGGGCACGCTGGCCGAGCTCGACATGCTGGCGGCGCGGCTGCGCCGGCGGTTCGCCGACGATACGGACCTGAAGGGCCGCGTCGCCGCGCTGAACGATTTCTTCTTCCGCGAGCTCGGCTTCGCGTGCAACCACAACGATTACTACGACCCCGATAACAGCCACCTGAACGCCGTGCTGAAGCGGCGGCGCGGGATTCCGATCTCGCTGTCGGTGCTGTACCTGGAACTCGCCGAGCAGATCGGCGTGCCGGCGCGGGGCGTCTCGTTCCCCGGCCATTTCCTGCTGCGCGTCACGCTGCCGGACGGCGACCTGATCATCGATCCGGCCAACGGTCATTCGTTGTCTGAAGCGGAGATGGTCGAGATGCTCGAGCCGTACGTCGCGCGTGCGGCCGGTGCGGTCGACAGCGCGTTGCGCGCGCTGCTGCAGCCGGCGACGAGCCGCGAGATCATCGCGCGGATGCTGCGCAACCTGAAGACGATCTATCTTCAGACGGAACGCTGGCAGCGGCTGCTCGCGGTGCAGCAGCGGCTCGTGATCCTGTTGCCCGAGCACCTCGACGAAGTCCGCGACCGCGGTTTCGCGTATGCGCGGCTCGATTACCTGCGGCCCGCGCTCGAGGATCTCGAGCAGTATCTCGGCGAGCGGCCGGACGCGGACGACGCCACCGTCGTCGAGTCGCAGGTGACCGAATTGCGGCAGCGGATGCAGCGCGACGGCGAAGACTGAGCCGCCGCCGTGCTTTGCCGGTACCCTGAATGAAAAACGCCCGCGCTGCGGGCGTTTTTTTGTGCTTATTTCGGCTGCATCCGGATCGCGCCGTCGAGGCGGATCACTTCGCCGTTGAGCATCGGATTCTCGACGATCTGGCGCACCAGCAGCGCATATTCGGCTGGTTTGCCGAGCCGCGGCGGGAACGGCACCATCGCGCCGAGCGCGTCCTGCACGTCCTGCGGCATGCCGAGCAGCATCGGCGTCTCGAACAGGCCGGGCGCGATCGTCATCACGCGGATGCCGCTGCGCGACAGGTCGCGCGCGATCGGCAGTGTCATGCCTGCGACGCCGGCTTTCGATGCCGCGTACGCGGCCTGGCCGATCTGTCCGTCGAATGCGGCGACCGACGCGGTACTCACGATCACGCCGCGTTCGCCGTCCGCGGTCGGCGCGGTGGCGGCCATCGCAACGGCGGCGAGCCGGATCATGTTGAACGTGCCGACGAGGTTCACGTTGATCGTCTTCGCGAACACGTCGAGCGGATGTGCGCCGTCCTTGCCGACGGTCTTCGCGGCGGGCGCGATGCCGGCACAGTTCACGAGGCCGCGCAGCGTGCCCGCGCGCGTTGCCGCGTCGACGGCTGCCTGCGCGTCGGTCTCGCTCGACACGTCGCAATGGACAAAGAGGCCGCCCAGTTCGGTCGCGAGCGCCGTGCCCGCCGCGTCGTTCAGGTCGGCGAGCACGACCGTGCCACCTGCCTGCGCGAGCATCCGCGCCGTGCCGGCGCCGAGGCCCGATGCGCCGCCCGTGATCAGAAATACGTTGCCGCGAATTTCCATGACTGTCTCCGGTGTCGACCGCCCTTGGCGCTTTAGCGCCTAGGGAGGTACCATGCAATGCGGTCGACCGCCCCCTGGCGCTCCGTTGCCTGTTGCGGTTCCGCGCAAAGCCGTTGCCTGGTTAGATGCCGCACGATTGGTTGAAATGCCGGCACGTCCGGCACTCGACCGATTGTACGGGGCACTCTCCGGCGGCGGCGAGACCCGAACGGTCGTGCGAATTCTGCCCGGGCAAAAAAAAGCCGCCCGGAAAGGGCGGCTCGCGGGTGCGCGACGCGCTGCTTACTTCAGTGCGCCAAACGCGCGCTCACGGATCTCGTCGACGCCGCCGAGGCCCGAGATCTTGCGATACTGCGGGGCCTTCAGGCCGTTTTCCTCGCCGCGTTGCGCCCAGTCGCCGTAGTACGTGATCAGCGGCTTGGTCTGCGCTTCGTACACTTCGAGACGCTTCTTGACGGTTTCTTCCTTGTCGTCGTCGCGCTGGATCAGCGGTTCGCCCGTCACGTCGTCATGGCCTTCGACCTTCGGCGGGTTGAACTTGACGTGGTACGTGCGGCCCGATGCCGGGTGCGTGCGGCGGCCGCTCATGCGCTCGATGATTTCCGAGAACGGGACGTCGATCTCGAGCACGTAGTCGATCGCGACGCCGGCTTCCTTCATCGCGTCAGCCTGCGCGATCGTGCGCGGGAAACCGTCGAACAGATAGCCGTTCGCGCAGTCGGATTCCTTCAGGCGCTCCTTGACGAGGCCGATGATCAGCGCGTCCGGCACGAGCTTGCCGGCGTCCATGTAGCCCTTCGCCTCGACGCCGAGCGGCGTGCCAGCCTTCACGGCCGCGCGCAGCATGTCGCCCGTCGAGATTTGCGGGATGCCGAACTTTTCCTTGATGAAGTTTGCCTGGGTGCCCTTTCCCGCGCCGGGCGCGCCCAACAGGATCAAACGCATGGTGATATCTCCAGTATGTAGATTCGTGTGGCGAGACGCAAAAAGCGCCGGCGACGGGGTGCGCGGGGCTTGCCTGGCGCGTGGCGGACCGGTCTGATGCGGCGCGTCGGGTTGAGCGACGCGCGGCTGCCGGCAGGGCCGCGGGCGGGGTCAAGCGAGGACGCGCTGGTCGCGGACGGCTCGCACAATCGCCTGATTATGCCACGGGTTATTTTGATCCCGGCTGAAAAAGGGCCTGCACGCGTGCGAGATCGGCCGGCGTGTCGATTCCGGCTTCGGGCGCGGACTCGGTGATCAGCACTGCGATACGCTCGCCGTGCCACAGCGCGCGCAGCTGTTCGAGCTGCTCGGCCTGTTCGATCGGCGCCTGTGCAAGCGTCGGATACGTGCGCAGGAAACGCGCGCGATACGCATAGAGGCCGATGTGCCGGTAGACCGGGAAAGCCGGCGCAGGCATGGCCGCGACGTCGGGCCAGTGCGGCTGGTACGCGTCCCGGCTCCACGGAATCGGCGCGCGCGAGAAGTACAGCGCGACGCTCTGCGCATCGAGTGCGACCTTCACGACGTTCGGGTTGAACACGTCGGCCGCGTCGTGGATCGGGTGGGCCGCGGTCGCAATCGCGCAGGCCGGATGCGCGGCGAGGTGCGACGCTACGTCGCGCACGAGCACGGGGTCGATCAGCGGCTCGTCGCCCTGCACGTTGACGACGACGGTGTCGTCGCTCCACCCGAACGTCGCCGCGACTTCCGCGAGCCGGTCGGTGCCCGACGGATGGTCGGCACGCGTCAGCACCGCTTCGAAGCCGTGATCGCGCGCCGCATCGAGCACGCTCTGCGCGTCGGACGCGACCAGCACCTGCTGCGCGCCCGCTTCGCGCGCGCGCTCGGCGACGCGCACGACCATCGGCTTGCCGCCGAGATCGGCGAGCGGCTTGTTCGGGAGCCGCGTCGACGCGAGCCGGGCGGGAATGACGGCGATGAAGGGTTGCGGGTGAGTCATCGGGGAAGCGCGGTGAGAAGAGCGGAGCGGGCGGCGCGTCTGGCGCGGGTCGCCCGGCGGGGA
>NZ_JAAGPM010000079.1:0-37191 GCF_017104865.1 Burkholderia sp. Ac-20349 | reverse complement strand
TGATCGCAGGCAAGGCGGTGGCGTTCAAGGAAGCGCTGTCGCCGGAGTTCAAGGCATACCAGGAGAAGGTGGTCGAGAACGCACGCGTGCTGGCTGAAACGCTGGTGAAGCGCGGTCTGCGGATCGTTGAAGTACGCGCGGAACACCGATTCGGTCACCGCGAAGTTCACGTCGTGGCCGATCAGGTCCATCAGCTCGAACGGCCCCATCCGGAAGCCGCCGGCCTCGCGCATCACCGCGTCGATCGATGCCGGCGCGCCGCCCTGCTCGTTCAGCACGCGCAGCGCCTCCGCGTAATACGGCCGCGCGACGCGGTTCACGATGAAGCCCGGTGTCGATTTCGCCATCACGGGCTGCTTGCCCCACGCGGCTGCGGTCGCCACCAGCCCCTGCGCGATTTCGGGCGCGGTCGCGAGCCCGCTGACCACCTCGACGAGCGCCATCAGCGGCGCCGGGTTGAAGAAATGCAGGCCGGCAACGCGCTGCGGCACGCGCAGCCCGGCCGCGATCGACGTGATCGAGATCGACGACGTGTTGGTCGCTAGCACGCACGCGTCGTCGACGTGGCGTTCGAGCGTCGCGAAGATCTCGCGCTTCACGTCGAGCCGCTCGGCCGCTGCTTCGACGATCAGCGCGGCGCCCGCGAACTCGGCCAGGTCACGCACGGCGCGGATCCGGGCGCCGGCCGCGTCCGCCTGGTCCGGTGCGAGCCGGCCTTTCTCCGCGAGCCGCGCGAACTGCGCGCGGATGCCGGCCAGCGCCTTGTCGCAGGCCGCTTCGTTCAGGTCGTACAGCAGCACCGTATGGCCGGCCGCCGCCGCGACCTGCGCAATGCCCGCGCCCATCGCGCCGGCGCCGATCACGCCGACGACGGCCGACGGCGCCAGCGCGCCCGAGTTCACCGAATGTGCAGAAGAAACAGCCATCGCTTGCGATCCGTCATGAAGTGGAGGTGCGAGCGATTATAAACCGACCGGTCGGTAGATTTATGTCAGGGCGAGCCCGAATTTGTCGTGCAAGAGACCGTTACGGAAACTGCAAAGACAAAAAATTGAAAGATTCGGGCACTTTTTGCAAACCGAAAGGTCAATGAAAGCGTTCGAATATGAGATAGTGCCCCCCGAACGCCTGATAAAATTCGACAAACCGCCGGATTTCAGGGGGAAACCGCGTGTCACGCCGCCACCGCCGTCCATCGCCGGCCGCCCTTTCGGGGTCGGAACTGAGCCTCCGGCCCGCGCGTCGTCACGCGGGCGCGCCGCGCCGTTTGCGGCCGGCCGCATCGAACCGTTTCACCCAGCGACGGGCTCCGGCCCGCCCGCGCCCCTCGCCGCCTCACGGCGGCGAACCCAGGGCAGCCGTTGCGTGCTGCCACCCCAGGTTTCATCGTCCTCGTTCGGCGGATAGTACGGCCGGGCTTCGTCAACCCGTGACGGCGCGTCGCGCGCCGCCACTCGCATAAGGAAACCCTCCATGCCGCTCTCGTCCAACCAGCTCCCGCGCTGGACCCTCGTGGCCCCGCTTGCCGCATGGCTGGTCCTCGCGCTGTCGCGCGTCGTGCCGGCCGAAGGCCTCGTCATCGCGGTGTTCGCCGCCGCACTCGCCGGCGCCGTGTTCGCCGCCGTTCACCATGCCGAAGTCGTCGCGCACCGCGTCGGCGAACCGTTCGGCACGCTCGTGCTCGCGGTCGCCGTGACCGTCATCGAAGTCGCGTTGATCGTGTCGGTGATGCTCGGCGCGGGCCCCGAGAAATCGGGCCTCGCCCGCGACACCGTGTTCGCCGCCGTGATGATCATCTGCAACGGCATCGTCGGCCTCTGCCTGCTGGTCGGCGCGTGGAAGCACGGCGAACAGGACTTCCAGGGGCGCGGCGCCAGCAAGGCGCTCGCGGTGCTGGCGTCGCTGTCGGTGCTGTCGCTCGTGATGCCGAACTACCTGAACGCCGCACCGGGCCCGTTCTTTTCGAAATCGCAGCTCGCGTTCGCCGGCGTGGCGTCGCTCGTGCTGTACGGCGCATTCGTGTTCGTGCAGACCGTGCGTCACCGCGACTACTTCCTCACCGCGCACGACAGCGCGAACGAATCGGTGCACGCAGCGCCGCCGAGCAGCCGCACCGCGCTGATCAGCATGCTGCTGCTGTTCGCGAGCCTCGTCGCGGTCGTGCTGCTCGCGAAGCTGCTGTCGCCGGCCGTCGAGCATGCCGTGATGCAGCTCGGTGCGCCCGAAGCCGCGGTCGGTATCGTGATCGCCGCGCTCGTGCTGTTGCCGGAAGGGCTCGCGGCCGTCACCGCCGCGCGCGCGAATCGGCTGCAGACCAGCATGAACCTGGCGCTCGGTTCGGCGCTCGCGAGCATCGGGCTCACGATTCCGACCGTCGCGGCCGTGTTCATCTGGGTCGGCCAGCCGCTCACGCTCGGCATTGGCCCGATGGAAACCGTGCTGCTGTCGCTGACGCTGCTGGTCAGCACGCTGACGCTCAGCCAGGGACGCACGACAGTGCTGCACGGCGTCGTGCACCTGTCGCTGTTCGCGGCTTACCTGTTCCTGTCGATCACGCATTGACGCAGAAAAGCGCGCGGCCCGGCGGATCACCTCCGCCGGGCCGCGCGCAGTCTTTCAAGACCCTGCTCCCACCTTCCCTTCACGCCGCCGTTACCGCACCGGAATCACCAGATGCTGGCCCGCCAGGATCAGGTTCGGGTTCGCGAGGTTGTTGCGGCGTTGAATCTCGCGATAGCGCTGGCCGCTGCCGAGCTTGCTCGCCGCGATCAGGTTCAGCGTGTCGCCCGCCTTCACCACGTACGTGTGTTCGCCCGACGCGGCCGCGGTCGTCACCGCCTGGTCGCTGACGAAATACTTGCGCAGCAGGTCGAGATACTGCGGCGACTGCTTGAGCTTCGCGATCGCGGCGTTCAGGTAGATCAGCAGATCCTGGTCGTCGGCGCGCACGCCGATCTTGTACGCGATGTTCGAGCCATCGAGCTTGGTCACCGCGAACTTCAGGTCGGTGCCCTTGATCGAGCTGACCGCGAACGGATAGTCGTAGATGAACGCATCGACCGTATGGCCGTCGAGGCTCTTCGCGATGAACGCCGGATCGGAATCGTCGACTTCGACGAACTTCACGTTCGGATACTGGCGCGTGACGAACGCGCGCACATCCGGGTCGCCTTTCAGGATGCCGACCGTCTTGCCCGCGAGATCGTCGGTCGTTCGGATCGCGGAGCCTTGCCGCACGATCAGCGAATAACCGAAATCGTCGACGTACGGCACCGAGTAGACGACGCCCGCCGGCGTGTTGTCCGGGAACGTCAGCCCGTCCATGGCCACGTCGACCACGTGATTCCCCTTCGCGTCCGTATCGAGCAGCTGCTTCGGCACACCCGGGTACGTGTCGACCTCGTGACGCGTATCGACGGTGACCGGCTTGCCGCCGTGCGAGAACGACGGATCGGCGAACAGCAGCCGCGCGAATTCGACGTTGAAGCCGTGCGGCGCGCCCTTGTCCTCGCCGAAGAACGGCTCGCTCGGGTTCTGCACCGAGACTCGCACGAGGCCGTTTTCGGCAATCGATTTCAGCGTGCTGGCCTGCGGCGTGAAGCCGGCCGGCAGCACGTTGACCGACGGCGACGGCTGCGCGGGCTGGCTCGTGTCGCCACTTTGCGCGGATGTCGAGGCCTGCGACGCGTCATGCGCGGGCATCAGCGTCGACAGGCCGCCCTGATGCACGATCCATACGCCGACGAGCACTACCAGAAACGCGATGGCGCCAAGAAGTTTTTTCATGGTTGCGTGCCTGCAGGAAGTTATTGTTGTTTCGACGGCAACTGCGCGGGGTTCGCCGTATCGAGCCCGGGCGCGCGGGGGGCGTTCATCACCGCCTGCTGCTGCGCCTGCTTGACCTCGGGGTTATCCATCAGCGACGTCTCCATTTCGGAGAACGCCTTGTTGACCGAGCGCATCACCGAATCGACGGCCACGTCGGTCTTGATCTGCTCGAACGTGTCGGACGCCTGCTTGCCCGCGAGCTTGTTCATCTGCTGTGCGGCCTGCGACATGTCCCACATCGCCTTCGCGCGGTCGATCGCCGATGCGAAATTCTTCAGCTCGGCCTGCACCTGCTTGTAACGCCCCTCGCGGAACGAGAGCAGTTGCTTCATCGTGTCGAGCTGCTGCCGGAAGCGCGGCGCGTCGTCCGGATACTGCTTCTCGAACAGTTCCGTCTTGCTCTCGAAGTTCTTCACCTCGGTACGAAACGCGGTGATGCTGTCCGCGAACTTCTGTGCCGCCTGGCGCTTTTCCGCGAGCTGGTTGATCAGCGTCTCGATCGGATTGGCCTGCGCCTCCTGGACGATCATCTTCACCTTCTGGTTCGCGAACTTCATTGCGACGACCGGCGCCAGATAGATCGCGCCAAGGCCGATCACACCTGCCGCGACCAGCGCGATCACCCCCTTCAGGATGAACAGCGCGGCCGGTGCCACGATCGCGACGCCGGCGACGATGATCGCCCACTTGATCAGCTTGACCTTGTTACTCCCCGAACTGCCGTTTGCTTCTTCATTCGAAAGCTGCGACATGAGTTTTTCTCCTTGAACCTCGAACCGAACTGCTTGCGTTTGCCTTTTTCAAGCTCAATCGAAATGCTTCGGACTTCGGTGCCGCCTGGCAGCCAGACAAGCCGGCGGCGCAATACAAGGATGGGCGCGACGGGCGTCACGAGACGCCGGTGTAGGCGCCGGTCAGGATGCGGTGATGAGGCGTGGCGGACGGCGCGGCGATGCGATGCAGACAGGCGTCATGCATCGTCGCGGCTCGCGCGCGAACGGGAACGTGTACCGATGCACGGTACGAAACGGGATGACGGATACGTGACGCGACGGGCGTCGGGAGAAGCGTTGTTCCGGCGGGCCGACAAACGCGGGGCCGGTATTCCGGTACGAGTGCGTAAAGGCTCATCGTTGTTCTTCTGCGTATCGCGGGTGCAGGAACCGCGCGGCCGGCGCGTCCCGCTCCAAATGCACGGACGTATCCTGCGCCGACCGGCATGCAGCGTCAAGCAGTTGTCGCAGTGCAGCGAACGGCTGCGTTCCTCCGTTGGAACACCGGCAGCGAAGCAGCTTTCAGTACGGTAAGGATTCGCAGGACTGCGACCGGTCGTGCTCGGTCAGGAATGCTTGTCATCGCACGCGCAAGCTTCCGGATTGAAAGCTTGTCACGCGCAGCACCGTGCCGGGTGCCGGCTCAGAATCCGTAAAGCACGGCCGGATTGTCGGCCAGAATCGCACGGGTGATCGCGTCGTCCGCCGTGCAGTCGTCCAGCCAGCCGAGCAAGGCCATATCGTCGGGGACCGGCGACGCGTTCGGGTGCGGCCAGTTGCTGCCCCATACGCAACGCGACGGATGGTTGCGCGCCAGCACGGCGGCGAGACGCGCGACATCGTCGTAACCGGGCGCGCCCGAGCGCGACGTCTCGTACGGCGCGGACAGTTTCACCCACGCATGACCACGGTCGAGCAGGCGCCGCAGCGCGAGAAACGCATGTGCGTCGGGCGCGACGGGCGTCAGGAACTTGCCCGTGTGATCGATCACGACGCGCGCCGGTAGCGAGGACAGCAACGGCAATACGTCGGGCAACGTCCGGCCGTCGAGCTGCAGGTCGACGTGCCAGCCAAGCGGCCCGATCCGCGCGGCCACCCGCTCCAGTTCGTCCCACCGCGCCAGCCCGCCCGCCAACATCATGAACCGGACACCGCGCACGCCCGCCACGTGCAACCGCGCGAGCTCGGCATCCGGCACGTCGGCCGGCAACGTCGCGACACCGCGCGCCTGCTGGCCGAACGCGGCCAGTGCGTCGAGCAGGCAACGGTTGTCGACACCATAGCCGGTCGGCTGCACGATCACGACGCGGGCCAGGCCGAGCGTCTGCTGCACCCGGCGATACGCATCCACCGGCGCGTGCGGCGGACGGAACGTCGCCGTCGGCGCGAGCGGATAGGCATCGTCATAGATGTGGATGTGGCAATCGCACGCGTCGGACGGCCGCCCGGTGGCCGCATCGTGTCTCATCGCGCGCCCGGCCCGGCATCTGCGCGCGCCGTGCGCCAGCGCGCCAGCCGCGTTGCCTGTACCGCGTTGACGGCGCCGCGCGGCACGCTTCCGTCGAGCAGCACGGCGAGCTGATCGACCGTCTCCAGCGCCTGGTGCTCGACCGCGGGCAGCGTCAGGCCGCCGACGTGCGGTGTCGCGATCACCCGTGGATGCGCGGCGAGCGCGGGCGTCGGCATCTGGTCCGCGGCGCGCCCGACGTCGAGTGCACAGCCGGCGAGCCGGCCCGTGTCGAGCGCGTCGGACAGTGCCCGCTCGTCGACCAGCTCGCCGCGCGACGCGTTGATGAAATACGCGCCCGGCTTCATGGTCGCGAACGCGCCCGCATCGATCAGGTTCGCGGTGGCCGGTGTCGCCGGTGCGAGGCACACGACGAAATCGGCCGCGTGCAACAGCGCCGCGAATTCGACTTGTTCGAGCGTCGGCGCGTCGACGCGCACATACGGATCGCTGACGAGCACGCGCATCCCGAGCGCCGTCGCGATCGGCGCCAGATGGCGCGCGATCTGCCCGTAACCGATCAGGCCGAGCGTGCTGCCGCGCAATTCGCGCCCCATCTGCGGCGCCAGCGGCATCCCGTCGTGATAGGCCGATGCATAGCGGCCGATACCGCGCGCGAGATCGATCATCACGCCGATCGTCCACTCGGCGACCGCCGGCGCGAAGCCGGGGCTCGCCTGCGTGACCAGCACGCCGAACGCGCTCGCCGCGTCGACATCGACGGTGCGAATATCGACCGCGCAGCGCAGGAACGCCGCAAGGGCCGGCAGCCCGGCGAACAGCGCCCGCGGCGCGGGCGTCTGCCGGTACGCGATCATCGCGTCGCAACCCTGCGCGGCCGCGACCAGTTCGTCCGTGCCCAGCTCGCGATCGAGCGGATTGCACGTGACGTCCGCGATCGCCTGCAGCGCACGCAGCGCCTTCGCGCCGAAATAGTGGTCGAGCATCCCCGTCGGATGCGTGACGAAGACGCGCGTCATGCTGCCCCTCCGTGCGAATCGTCCGCTTGCGGCGGCGATGCCACCGAGGCGCGCTCGATGAGGGTCACACCGGAGAACACGTGCGGCTCGCTCGCCGGCGGCGTGTCGCCATCCGCCCGCATCACGCGCCGCACCATTTCCTCCGCCATCTCGGTGACGGGCAACTGCACCGTGGTCAGCGCCGGATTGGAAATCGCCGACAGGAAATGACCGTCCATCCCGACGACCGATACATCGTCCGGCACGCGCAGGCCGCCGTCGCGCAACCCGGCCATCAGGCCAAGCGCGAACAGGTCGTTGACCGCGACGATGCCGGTCGGCCGCGCCGGATCGGCGGCCAGCGCGACGCCCAGCGCGCGCCCCACGTCGACGATCACGGCGTCGCCGTATTCGTTCGCGGGACCGCCGTCGAGCACCCGTGCGTGCGCCTCGACGCCCGCGTCGCGCGCCGTCGCGAGAAAGCCGCGGATCTTGTCGCTGCGGCTCACGGTCATGCCGGCGACCGTCGCGAACGCGAGCCGCCGGTGTCCCGCGTCGACGAGGCAACGCGTCGCGAGCCGCGCGGCGGCCTCGTTGTCGGCCGTGACGTGATCGACCTTCGACAGCTCGCCGGGCGTCGCGCGGCGGTCGTAGCTCACGACCGTCATCCCGCGCTCGGCCGCGCGCTCGAGGTGGCTTTCGTCGGCCAGCGACGAGATCACGATCACGCGCCGCACGCCATGCGCGAACAGGTCGTCGAAGAACGCCGCTTCCTTCTTCGCATCGCGATAGGTATTGCCGATCAGCACGCGATGCCCGTACCGTTCCTGCGCGCAGGCCTCGACCTCGCGCGCGATGTAGCCGTACATCGGGTTCGCCATCGACGGCACCAGCAGCCCGACGAGCGGCGTCTGCCCCGTCTTGAGCTGGCGCGCCAGCGTGCTGGGCCGGTACTGCAGCACTTCCATCGCGGCCTTCACGCGTTCGAGCGTTTCCTGCTTCATCTGGTCGGTACGGCCGTTGAGCACGTTCGAAACTGTGCTGACCGAAACGGCCGCATGACGGGCCACGTCCTGAATCGTACTCATGTCGTCTTGCTATCAAAAACGGCTACAGGCCGAAATGGGCCGGCAGCCACAACGAAAACGCCGGCACCAGAATCAGCGCCACGAGGGCGGCAACCAGCACCAGCAGATATTTCACCATCGGCCGCGCAACGTGCCGGACGTCGGTGCCCGTGATCGCGCAGGTCGTGAACAGCCCGAGTCCGACCGGCGGTGCGAACAGGCCCAGCCCCATCGCCACCACCACGACCGTGCCGAAATGCAGCGGGTTGATACCGAGCTGCAGCGCGATCGGCGCAAGCAGCGGCCCGAAGATGATCAGCGCCGGCGCCCCCTCGAGCACCGCGCCGAACACGACCATGACCAGTGCCGCGAGCAGCAGGAACATCGTCGCGCCATACTGATGGGCGAACGCGGTCATTGTGCCCGAGACCAGCGCCGGAATCTGCTCGATCGACAGCGCGAACGACACACTCGACGCCGCGGCCACGATGAACAGGATACCGCCGGCCATCGACGCGGCACGCACGAACACGCGCCCGACCACACGCCAGGTCAGCTCGCGAAACGCGAGCCAGCCCGCCACCAGCGCATAGACCACCGCGAACGCGGACACCTCGGTCGACGTCGCGATCCCCGACGTCACGCCCTTGCCGATCATCGCGACCATCACCAGCGCGACCAGCGCGCCGCCCGCGAGCGGCAGCCACGCGCGGCGTTCCGTGAACACCGTCGAGACGTCGATCCTGCGCCCGGTGATCACCGTGACCACCGCGAGCGACGCAGCCAGCACCGCGGCCGGCACGATGCCCGCGACGAACAACCCGGCAATCGAGATGTTCGCGACGAAACCCATGATGATCATGTTCACGCAGGGCGGGATGGTCTCGGCCATCACCGCGCTGCACGCGAGCAGCGCGGCCGTTTCGTCGGGATCCTGGCGCGCGCGGCGCACGGCCGGCATCACGACGCCGCCCACTGCGGCGATGTCGGCGAGCTTGGAGCCCGATACGCCGGAAAAGCACGCTGTCGCGAGAATCACGATCAGCCCGAGCCCACCGCGCACGCGCCCGAAGATCCGCAGCAGCAACTCGACGAGCCGCGCGGACATGCCGTTCGACTCCATCAGCAGCCCGGCCAGCACGAAGAACGGCACGGCGAGCAGCACGAAGTGATCGGCACCGGCCATGACCTGCTGCGAGTAGACGAGCAGCGGCAGTGTCGGGTCGGCCAGGAAATACAGCAGCGCCGAAAACGCGAGCACGAAACCGATCGGCACGCCCAGCACGAGCCCGCCGACGAAACCGGCGACCAGCAGCATGCCTGGTGCGATCGCGTGCGCCGGCACCAGCGCATTCCATCCGTACAGCGCGGCCGCGAATCCCGCGCAGCACGCGAGCGTGCCGACCACGCGTCGGCGCGGCGCGTCGAGCGCGTTCGCGAGCGCGAACACGGTCATGAACAGCGCGCCGAACATCATCGGGTACACGTTGATCCAGCCCGGCAGGCCACCCGGCGTCAACTGGTCGTACGAATCGGCCAGCAACTGGCACGACGACACCAGCAGGTTCAGCGAGACGGCCGCGACGATCCAGTGGCCGATCTGCACGAGCGCGCCCTGCCAGCGGGCCGGGAACCAGCCGCGAAACAGGTCGATGCCGACGTGCTGGCTGCGCCCGAGCACCGTCGCCGCACCGAAGAACACCAGCACGATCATCAGCGCGCTCGCGACCTCCTCGGTCCAGTCGAGCGGATCGTGCAGGAAATAGCGGCACACGACCGAGACGAACACGACGAGGACATCGACGGCCAGCACCGCCGCGGACACGTATTCGATCGCGCGCAGCATCGCGTCCAGCACGCGTGCGACACGGCGTGCCGGAAGGCCGGCGCCAGGCGCCGCCGCGGCGCCCGAAACGGAACAGGTCTCCATCGTTCAGCTCCGCGCGGCGGCAATCGCCGGAAACAGCGACGCGGTCGCCGGATACTGCCGGGCGAATGCCGTATAGAGCCGGTCGTGCATCGTCTGCCGCACCGCCTCGCGTTCGGCCGCCGCCATCGGATGGAAGCTCATGCCGCGCTGCTTCAGCGCCTGCTCGGCCTGGTCGGCCTTCTGTGCGGCAATCGCGCGCTGCTGCGCGGTGGCGTCGGCCACCGCCCGATCGAACGCGGGGCGCAGGTTCGCCGGAATCCGGTCGAGCGCGCGCCGCCCCATCACGACGGTCATCGCGGCAAACACGTGATGCGATTGCCAGCACGACTTCACCACTTCGTCGAACTTGCTCGCAAGCACCGTGGCCGGATCGTGCTCGAGCCCGTCGACGACGCCCGTCTGCACGGCCATGTACAGCTCGCCGAACGGAATCGGCGTCGGGACCGCCCCCATCGCCTTGAAGGTGTCCATGAACGCCGGCGTCGGCAGCACGCGCAGCTTCGTGCCCTTCAGCCCCTGCAACGCAAGCACGGGTTGCTTCGTGAAGACGCAGCGCCCGCCGAAATGCGAGCCCCAGGTCAGCACCGAGCAGCCCGCACGCTTTTGCAGCAGCGTGTTCAGGCTTGCACCGACCGAGCCGTCAAGCACCTTCGCGACATGCGCATAGCTGTCGAACAGATAGCCGAGATCGAGCATCCCGAGTTCCGGCGCCACCGTCGCCCAGATCGACGAGCCCGCGATCATCATGTCGATCGCCCCGATCTTGACCTGCTGCGCGACGTCGCTCTCCTTGCCGAGCTGGCTGTTCGGAAAGTAGTCGACGCGGATCGCGTCGCCGACGCTCGCCTTCAGGTTCGCCGCCAGACGCTCGTACCACACGTAGTGCGCGGCGTTCTGGTCGGCCGGCATCGACGACGAGCAGCGCAGCGTCACCACGGGCTGCGCGCGCGCCACGCCGGGCAAGCCGCCTGCGGCCGCGAGCGTGGCGACGGACGCCGTCTGCAGAAAGCGCCGCCGGGTCAGGGTATTCATGGGCCGTCTCCTTTGCTTGTGCGCATCTCAGCGCGACTGTATCGATTTAGTGTATCGATACAGTAATACGACGACCGATGAATCCGAAATGAGGGTTTCCCCGCGTCGAGCAACAGGAAATACGGTGAAAATCGCCTTAACCCGCATCAGGAAAGGCGTTACGAGGAGGTTGAAGCGTCCGCGAATGGGGTATCCCGCTGTCGACGGGCCACCCCGCCAATCGTCAGACAACCGACTTATCGACGCGAGGCCGGCGCTTACCGCGCCCCGCCGCCGGCATTCACGCGCGTCCGTCGTCCGCGCTTCCCGGCAGGAATTGCTCGACCATCGCGTTGAACACCGGCAGCGCCGGGTTGTCGTTGTCCGCGCGCCATGCGAGATACAGCTCGGCCGCCACGTCGGCGCCCGCCAGCGGCCGGAATACCACGCCGTCGACGTGCAGCTCGCGCGCCGACGCCGGCACGAGTGCGGCACCGAGCCCCGCGCGCACGAGGCCGAGAATCGTGTGCGTCTGCCCCACGTAGTGCAGGTAGTTCGGCAGCCGCCCCGCGTTCGCGAACAGGCCCGAGATCAGGTCGTGGAAGTATTTCCCCTCGTTCGGCGAATACGCGATGAACGGCTGCCGGTCGAGCTCGTCGGGGCCGATGCGCTCGCACGCGGCGAGCGGCGCGCCCTCCGCGACCGCGACCAGCATCGGCTCGCGCTGCACGAGCCGGTATTCGAGCGGCTGGCGCGCGGCCCGCTGGCGCACGAAGCCCGCGTCGAGCATCCGCGACGCCAGCGCATCGATCTGCACGGTCGACACCATCTCGCGCAATTCGATGTCGACGTCCGGCAGCGCGTGGGCGGCGTGCGCCAACAGCATCGGGATCATCCGGTACGCGCTGACCGCCGTGAAGCCGAGCGTGATGCGGCCGGCCCCGCCATGCGCGACGCGCTGCGCGGCCTGCTCGGCCCGCGCGGAGAATTCGAGAATATGCCGCGCGTCGCGCAGGAACCGCTCGCCGGCCGCGGTCAGCCTGACCTGCCGGCTGCTGCGTTCGAGCAGCGCGATGCCGAGCGCATGCTCGAGCAGCTGGATCTGCCGGCTGAGCGGCGGCTGCGTCATGAAGAGCCGCCGGGCCGCGCGACCGAAATGCAGTTCCTCGGCCACCGCGACGAAGCAGCGAAGCTGGTGCAGTTCAATCATCCAATTCCTGAATCAATCGATAGCCTTTTGATGTTAGACGCATATCGATACGATTTCTATACTCGGTTGCACCTGATGCGCGGCCCGTGCCGCGCACGACGACCGAGACCTTCATGACCATCGACATCCTGCTCACCCAGCCGCTCCCCGACGCGATCGACGCCGAACTGTCCACCCGTTACGCGATGCACCGGCTGTATGCGGCCGGGCAACCGGACGCGCTGCTCGATCGCGTGGCCGCGCGCATTCGCGGGGTCGTGACCGGCGGCGCGAACGGCCTGTCCGCTGCGCTGATGGACCGGCTGCCCGCGCTCGAGATCGTCGCGATCAGCGGCATCGGCACCGACGCGGTCGATCTCGACCGTGCCCGCGCGCGCGGCATCCACGTGACGACGACGCCCGACGTGCTGACCGACGACGTCGCCGACATGGCGATGGGGCTGATCCTGACGACGCTGCGCGACCTCGGCGCTGGCGAGCGGATCGTGCGCGCCGGCCGCTGGGGCAAGACGGCCCAGCCCCTCGCGACCCAGGTGACCGGCAAGCGGCTCGGCATCGTCGGGCTCGGCCGCGTCGGGCGCGCGATCGCGCAGCGCGCGCAGGCGTTCCGGATGCCCGTCAGCTACTTCGGCCCGCGCGAGCATCGCGACAGCGGCTATCGCTTCGTGCCCGACCTCGCCGCGCTCGCGCGCGACAGCGACATACTCGTGATCGCCGCATCGGCCGATCACGGCAACGTGCTCGTGACGGCCGACGTGCTCGCCGCGCTCGGCCCCCAAGGATTCCTGATCAATGTCGCACGCGGCAAGCTGGTCGACGAAGCCGCGCTGATTCGCGCGCTCGCCGACGGCACGATCGCCGGCGCCGGTCTCGACGTATTCGAGAACGAGCCGCACGTGCCGGCCGCGCTGCTCGAACTCGACCGCGTCGTCGTGCAGCCGCACCGCGCGAGCGCGACCCGCGAAACGCGCGAAGCGATGGGCCGGATCGTGCTCGCCAATCTTGCCGCATGTTTTGCAGGCCAGCGCCCGCCGACCAGCGTCACGAGCTGATCCGCACGCCGCACGGCGGCCACCCGTTACAACACCGGATGCCTCCGCACGACGGAGGCCAGGAGACACGCATGCCCAATCGATCCAGCGGCGCTGCTCTCGCCGCATCACCCGCCGCCTCACGCACGATCGGCCGCGTCCGCTATACGGTCCTCGCGCTGATTTTCGCGGTCACCGTCATCAACTATGCGGATCGCGCGACGATGTCGATCGCCGGCACCGGCGTCGCGCACGACCTCGGGCTGACGCCCGTGCAGCTCGGCATCGTCTTTTCCGCATTCGCATGGGCCTATGCGATCGGCCAGATCCCGGGCGGCTGGCTGCTCGACCGCTTCGGCGCACGGCGCGTGTACGGCCTGAGCCTGCTGCTGTGGTCGGTCTTCACGATGCTGCAGGGGACGGTCGGCTGGCTCGCCGTGCAGGGGGCGGCCGCCACGCTCGCGCTGTTCGTGATGCGCTTCATGCTCGGCCTCGTCGAATCGCCGGCGTTCCCGGCCAACTCGAGAATCGTCGCGTGCTGGTTCCCGACCGCCGAACGCGGCACCGCGTCGGCCCTGTTCAATTCCGCGCAGTACATGGCCGTCGTGCTGTTCACGCCCGCGATGGCCTGGCTCACGCACGCGCTCGGCTGGGAACACGTGTTCCTGTGGATGGGGCTGCTCGGCATCGCGCTCGCCGCGCTGTGGTTCGCGTGGTATCGCGAGCCGCACGGCCACCCGCGTGTGAGCGACGCGGAGCGCGACTACCTGCGCGCGCACGGCGCACTCGTCGATCTCGAAGCGAACCGGGTGCGCCATCGGCCGCGCGTGTCGTGGCACGACGTGTCGCAACTGTTTCGCCATCGGAACCTGTGGGCGATCTACATCGGCCAGTACTGCATCACGGCACTCACCTACTTCTTCATCACGTGGTTTCCGATCTACCTGATCAAGGGGCGCGGGATGACGATCATGGAAGCCGGCTGGGTCGCCGCGCTGCCGGCGCTCTGCGGCTTCACGGGCGGCGTGCTCGGCGGCGTGCTGTCGGACTGGCTGATCCGGCGCGGCATGCATCCGTCGAAGGCGCGCAAGACGCCGTTCGTCGCGGGGATGGCGATGGCGACGCTGCTCGTGCTCGCGAACGGCGCGTCGTCGAACGCGATCGTGATCGCACTGATGACGGTCGCGTTCTTCGGCAAGGGGCTCGCGGCAGTCGGCTGGGCCGTGCTCGCCGACACCGCGCCGGAAGGCATGGTCGGCCTGAGCGGCGGGGTGTTCAACGGCCTCGGCAACATCGCCGGGATCGTCACGCCGCTTGTGATCGGCTACTTCGTCGCCAGCACGGGCTCGTTTGCCGGCGCATTATGGTTCGTCGCCGCGCACGGGTTGCTCGGCATCGCCGCCTACGCGTGGCTCGCGGGACGCTTCGAGCGGATCCGCATCGCGCCGCGCGCCTGAACAGCACCACGGCCCGTGCGGTTCTTCCGGCGACGCGCGCCCGCGCGGATCGTCAGGCGCGCTTGCGGCCGCCCGGCGTCTGTTCGGTCGTCAGCCGGTCGAGTTCGCGCAGGTCGTTCTCCAGCGCCGGCGTGAGCGTCGTGCGCAGGTGATCGAGGAACGTGCGGATCTTCGCGTCGAGATAGCGGCGCGTCGCGTAGACCGCGTACACGCTCACCGTCTGCAGCCGATACTCGGGCAGCACGCGGATCAGCCGCCCTTCGCGGATGTCGTCGAGCACCGTATACAGCGCGACGCACGCGATCCCGCGCCCGGCGCGCACCGCGACGCACAGCGCGTCCGGCACGTTGACCTGGAACGGCGCGGGCTGCAGCTCGTAGACGGCCTCCTCGCCATCGCTGCGCTCGAGCCGCCATTCGCTGGCCGGCGAGGCGGGCGTATCGAGGCGCAGGCACACGTGGTTCGGCAATTCGTCGGGCGACTGCGGCGTGCCGTGGCGCGCCAGGTATTCGCGCGACGCGACGAGCACGCTGCAGCTCGTGCCGCAGGTCTGCGCGACATAGCCCGAATCGGGCAACTGCGACGCCGTCACGATCGACACGTCGTAGCCCTCCTCGACGAGATTCGGCATCCGCTGGGCGAGCGTCAACTCGACCGACACGTCGGGGTTGTCCTCCTGGTAGCGGACGATCGACGACACGACATGACTCTGCCCGAGCCCCGTCATCGCATGGATGCGCATCTTGCCGCTCGGCCGCAGCAGGGCGTTGCGCGCCTCCGCGTTCGCGTAGTCGATTTCCGCGAGGATCGATTTCGCGCGCTCGAAGTAGCGTTCGCCGCTTTCGGTAAGGCCGAGGTGGCGCGTCGTGCGATGCAGCAGCCGCGTCTGTACGTGCGCTTCGAGGTTCGATACCGCGCGCGACACCTGCGCGGTGGTCGCGTCGATTTCCTTTGCGACCGCAGTAAAACTGCCGGCTTCGACAACGCGCACAAACAGGCGCATGTTTTCGAGCATGTCCATTGAATTGGCTTGGGGAGAGTCAGTGGGGAGGCGTCGGCAGCGCTCGCGTCAGGTAGAAAACGGAACGCAGCCGCGAACCACGTCAATTCGATCACCGTGCCGGGGGAAAGGCGGGAGAGCGGGCATCGCGTACGTGGTTCTGGCATGACGGGGGATTCAGTGGCCCGAATTGTACGCCGCTGCAGACAAATTTGCGCGTTTGTCCGGCCTGCAAACTTTCATCGGATGAAAGCTTTTTGCAAGACATGTCCGTCGCGCGTATGCAACGGCTTGATGCGGTGCGACAATTTGTATCACAACGCGATATAATTCGCCGCTTGTCGCCGCGCGCATCCGCGCTGTCATCTTTACCGCTTACCGTCCATGTCGTCAGGCTCCCCTTCGTCGCGCCGCACGTTGCGGCAATGGCTGCACAGCTTCATTCCCCATCCGATGTCGCTGGGCTGGCGTGAACGCCTGCGCTCATGCACGGGCGCGCTCGTCGGCATCGCGACGGTCGGCGTAACGATGCGGCTGCTACCCGGCGTGCCGGGCCTCGTGCCGCTGCTCGTCGCGCCGATGGGGGCGTCGGCCGTGCTGCTGTTCGCGGTGCCGGCGAGCCCGCTCGCGCAGCCGTGGTCGATCATCGGCGGCAATCTCGTCGCGGCCACGGTCGGTGTCGCGTGCGCACAATGGATCGCCGATCCGATCACGGCCGCCGCGGTCGCGATCGCGTGCGCGATCGGCGGCATGTTCGTGCTGCGCTGCGTGCACCCGCCGTCGGGCGCCGTTGCGCTCACGGCCGTGGTCGGCGGCCCGGCAATCCATTCGCTCGGGTTCAGCTTCGTGCTGGAACCGATCGCGCTGCAATCGGCCATCCTGCTGTCCGCCGCGCTTGCCTATCACGCGCTGACCGGGCACCGCTATCCGCACGGCGGCGTGCGTCCTGACGCGAAACCGCAGGCAGGCGGCGCCGCACCGGCGCGCGGCGGCTTCACGCGCGGCGACCTCGACGCGGTGCTGAAGCGCCGCGGCGAATGGCTCGACGTCGATCCGGACGATCTCGAAGCGCTGCTGCGCGAAACCGAGATGCAGGCCTATACGCGCACGTTCGGCCAGCTCTCGTGCGCCGACCTGATGACGAAGAATGCCATCGAAGTCGCGCCGTCGACGTCGGTCACGGCCGCGCTCACGCTGCTCGACCGCCATCGCGTGAAGGCGCTGCCCGTCGTCGACGGCGAAGGCCGCCTGACCGGCATCGTCACGCGCGCCGACCTCACGCGCCAGCTGCGCCGTCCGACCCCGCTGTGGCAACGCCTGTCCGCTCGGCTGCCGCAATCGTTCGGCGGCCAGCCGGCGAGCGTCGCCACCGTGATGACGCGCGACGTCGCGTGCGTGCCGGAAACGATGCCGATCACGGCGCTCGTCCCGCTGTTTACGCATTCGGGGCACCACCACATTCCGGTCGTCGATGCATCGCGCCGGCTCGTCGGGATCATTACGCAGACGGATCTCGTCACGGGCCTGTATCGGCAGACGCAAATGCTCGAGGCCGCGTAACGCATGCGGCGCACGTAACGCCATGTAACGGCCGGCGCAACGCGGAAGGCATTCCATCCGCCCGAATTCGGCCATTTATATCATGTTGTGATATATTTCTCGCTACCGAAACTGACTGTCCGACCGCTCCCGATGAACGATACCCGACGCGCGCTGGCGAAAAGCGATTTCCAGCAACTGTCCGAGTTCCGCTACCAGATGCGCCGCTTCGAGCGCTTCTCCGAACGCGCCGCGCAAAGCGAAGGCGTGACGCCGCTGCAATACCTGCTGCTGCTGCACATCAAGGGCTATCCGCATCGCGAATGGGCAACCATCGGCGAACTCGCGGAACGCCTGCAGGCGCAGCATCACGGCGTCGTCGCGCTGGTCACGCGCTGCGAAGCGCTCGGCCTCGTGAAGCGCAAGACGAGCGAAGCGGATCGCCGGCAGGTCGAGGTTCACCTCGAGCACGCCGGCGAAACGCTGCTCGCGCGTCTCGCGGCCATGCATCGCGCCGAGCTGAAGTCGCTCAAGGACGCGTTCCAGGTTCCCCAGATCGATTACTGACCCTTGCCCTTTCCACTCCGATGAACGCACCACACAAACGCGATTTCGCGACCAACGACCGCCTGCCCAGGATCGCGTTGCTCGCCGCCGGGATCGGCCTGCTCAGCACGCTTGCCGCATTCGTGCTGTTGAGCCTGATCCACCTGTTCACGAACCTGTTCTTCTTCCAGCAGTTCTCGTTCGTCGACCGTTCGCCGGCGAACAACACACTCGGCGCATGGGTGATCGTGATCCCGGTGATCGGCGGGCTGATCGTCGGGATGATGGCGCGCTTCGGTTCGGAAAAGATCCGCGGCCACGGCATTCCCGAAGCGATCGAGGCGATCCTGTTCGGCAAGAGCCGCATGTCGCCGAAGGTCGCGATCCTGAAGCCGCTGTCGTCCGGCGTCGTGATCGGCAGCGGCGGCCCGTTCGGCGCCGAAGGCCCGATCATCATGACGGGCGGCGCGCTCGGCTCGCTGATCGCGCAGTGCGTGCACGTGACCGCAGCCGAGCGCAAGACGCTGCTCGTCGCCGGTGCGGCCGCCGGCATGACGGCCGTGTTCGGCACGCCGGTCGCCGCCGTGCTGCTCGCGGTCGAACTGCTGCTGTTCGAATGGCGTCCGCGCAGTTTCCTGCCGGTCGCGCTCGCCTGCGCGGTGGCCGGTTTCGCCCGCGCCGTGTTCTTCGGCGTCGATCCGCTGTTTCCGCTGACCACGGCCGCACCGACGCCCGTCGCGCTGCTGTCGTGCATCGTCGCGGGCCTGCTGTCGGGCATGCTCGCGTGCGGCCTGTCGGCGGCGCTGTACCGCGTCGAGGACACCTTCGCGAAGCTGCCGGTGCACTGGATGTGGTGGCCCGCGCTCGGTGCGATCGTGATCGGCATCGGCGGCTGGCTCGAGCCGCGCGCGCTCGGCGTCGGCTACGACGTGATCGGCGACCTGCTTCATCAGCACATCGCATTGAAGATCGCGCTCGCGCTACTGATCGTGAAGGCCGTGATGTGGGTGATCGCGCTCGGCTCGGGCACGTCGGGCGGCGTACTCGCCCCGCTGCTGATGCTCGGCGCCGGGCTCGGCACGGTGCTGTCGCCGATGCTGCCGGGCGGCGACCCGGCGCTGTGGCCGCTCGTGTGCATGGCCGCGACGCTCGGCGCGACGCTCGGTGCGCCGCTGACCGCGATCGTGTTCGCGTTCGGCCTCACGCACGACGCCAACGCGCTGCTGCCGCTGCTCGCGGCGACGCTCGTCGCGCACGGTTTCGCGACCATCGTGATGAAGCGCTCGATCATGACGGAGAAGATCGCGCGCCGCGGCTATCACATCTATCGCGAGTACGGCGTCGATCCGCTCGAGCGGCATGACATCGGCGAAGTGATGACGTCGGCCGACCTGCTCGTCGCGATCGACGGCGCAGCGACGCTCGCGACCGTCGAGTCGCAGTACTTCGGCGCGAAGCAGTCGCACCGTGCGTACCCGGTCGTGCAGAACGGCCGCCTGCTCGGTCTCGTCGATCGCGCGACGCTCGACGCGCAGCGCGCACAGGCCACGGCCGACACGCCGATCTCGGGCGCGTTCGTCAACCGCGCGCCTGCCGTCGCTCAGGCACACGAAACCTGCCGCGTCGTCGCGTCGCGGCTCGCAATGCTCGGACTCGAGCGCCTGCCTGTCGTTGCCGACGAGCAATCGATGCGCATCACCGGCATCGTGTCGCGCAGCGACCTGATCAAGCCCGCGCTCCAGCACTTCGACGACGAACAGAAGCGCGAGCGCTTCCGCCCGGTCGTCCCGGCCAACCTGCGCGACATCGGCACGCGCAAGGCCGGCTGATTCACTGCGCTGCGCGGCACCCTCGCCGCGCACGACCCGCTCGCGTTACCTCTTCCGTACGATGCGGCACGCCCTTCGCGTGCCGCGTCGCATTCCGCCGCTTCCCGTGTTTAAAGTTGGTTAACAATTCGACGGACGAAAGTTTGTCATCATGGTGCTCATGCGACGGGGCCATCAATCAGCCATTCCACTTCGCGATCAAATAAAGAGTCGCGGCACGGCATGCAGACACATGCCGCACGCCGCGGCCGTCACATCACCACACGACCGGGCAGCGCGCCGACCACGCAACGCATGACGTCGTGCCGCACACGATGCATGCCGTACCGCAGCAAAGTACACAGCACCGGAGCCGCCATTTGGCAAGCGCGTTAACAACTTGTTTCGGAATCGCCGGAACCGTGCTCGCCTGATGCGATCTCACTTGTACGCAGTACTGCTGCGCATCCCACTCAATCAATCACGACTCGAGGGAGATAACGTGAACGCGAAATACTTACCGCTCATCGCATTGACCGTGGCATTTTCTGCTCATGCAGCCGATTCTGCCCTGCAGAACGTGGGACAAAGCCAAAAATCCGCCGACGAAGTGGCGCAGTGCATCGCCAAGACCTGGGCCGACAAGTCGCAACAACAGGTGACGTCGCAGTATGAACTGGCGAACGGCCTCGCAATGGCCGTTTATGCGCCGGGCCAGCAGCCGCCGAACGGCGCTGCCGCCATCGTGCGCCCGGCGAACGCCGCAGGCGCGAAGACCTGGGTCGGTTTCCGCGGCGGCAATGCGGCTTCCGCCGGCGATATCAACGCCTGCCTGTAAGCAGAGAACAGGCGCGCCGGAGGGCCTTGGCGCCCTCCACTTGCGACAAGCCCCGCTTCGGCGGGGCTTTTCTTTTGCTGCGCGAGTACGGGCGTGTTACAGGTAGCTGCAGACGTAATCGAGCGTCTCGAGCACTTCGATGTCGAAGCGGCTCTTGCCCGGCACCGAGAACGATTCGCCGGCACCGTAGGTCTGCCATTCGCTGCTGCCGTCGAGCTTCACGCGGCACTTGCCGGCCTGCACTTCCATCAATTCGGGCGCATCGGTGCCGAAGTTGAGCGCGCACGGCAGGATCACGCCGAGCGTCTTGCGCGTGCCGTCCGGGAAGAGCACGGTATGCGACACGCACTTGCCGTCGAAATAGACGTTCGCGCGCTTGACGACCGATACGTTGTCGAATTGGGTTGCACTGGTCATGAAATGCCTCTGATTGCTGGATGCCGGATGGCGATGTTGTTGGAGGCCGGCCGGAGCGGCGGGCCGGCCGCTATGATACCGGCTCGCGCGGCCTGCGCCTGAATGGCGTCCGCAGCGCAAGCCACGTGCCCGCCTGACGACGGCAACGCCACGCACCCAATCGTCAGGATACCGATGCAATGACTGCCGCCGCCCCTGGACACCGGTTCACCGCAACCCCTTGCGCCTCGCGGAGTCGCGCAGGCAGTCGAGCAGCATCGTCGCGGCCGGCGTGAGCGGGCTGTCGCGACGCGTGATGACCTGCACCGAGACGCCCGGCAAGCGCTCGCGAATCGGCAGCACCGCGAGCTGGTCGCGCGCCCACTCGCCCTGTAGCAGTTGCTCGGGCATCGACGCGATCAGGTCGCAACCGGTCATCAGGCTGTGCGCGAGCCCGAAGCTCGGGCATTCGACGACCCGCGCCGGCACCGGCAGCCCGTAGGCGACGAACGAATTGAACAGCACCTGCGTCGAGCTTTCCGGCGACGGGTTCATCAGCCAGTCGGCCTCGACGAGATCGGCGAGCGACGTGGCCGACGCGAGCGGATGCCCCTTGCGGGCGACGATCAGCGACCGGCTCGCATAGAGTTCCGCGTGATCGAATTCGGCGGCCAGCAGTTCGGGCACGACGACGGCCACCGCGAAATCGAGCGAGCCGTCGTGCAGGCGCGGCAGCGCAACGCCCGGAAACCCTTCGACCAGGTTGACGCGCGCCACCGGAAAGCGGCGCCGGAACGCGCGAAACGCGTCGGGCAGGATCGTCACCGCAGCAGCCGGCGTGATCGCCGCCGCGACGGAGCCCGTCATCGCGCCCTGCGCCTGTTCGATGTCGTCGCGGGCGCGCTGCATTTCGGCGACGATCAGCCGCGCGCGCACCTGCAACTGCTGGCCGAACGCAGTGAGCTGCACGCCGCGCGCGGTGCGCACGACGAGCGACACGCCGAGCGCGATCTCCAGCTCCTTGACCGCCTTCGTCAGCGCCGCCGGCGACACGTTCAGACGCCGCGCGGCCGCACGAATGCTGCCCTCTTCCGCGACGGTGACGAACGCTTTCAACTGATGGTATTTCATGGCGGCAACGCGTGATCCGTGGAAACCCTGTGCTGCGCGGCACATACCGGCTCAGGGTATTCCCGAGCGGCAACCGGTGGTGAGCACCAAAGCAATTTATCAGCTTCTGGTGGCCAAAAGAAATTTATATGCTTGCTCGTCATATGTGCGTCAAACGCCCCACCTGCCCCACAGGAGACACCATGCTGCAAGCCGTGAACCCCGTCATCCCCGGCATCGCCGCGATCGCACCCGAGCTGGTCGAGGTGCGCCGCCGCATCCACGCTCACCCCGAACTCGCATTTGAGGAAACGCTCACGAGCGATCTCGTCGCCGAGCTGCTCACCGGCTGGGGTTATGAAGTGCATCGCGGCATCGGCAAGACGGGCGTGGTCGGCGTGCTGCGCGAAGGGCAAGGCACGCGCACGGTCGGGCTGCGCGCCGACATGGACGCACTGCCGCTCGCGGAGGCCACCGGCCTGCCGTACACGAGCCGCCATGCGAACAAGATGCATGCGTGCGGCCACGACGGCCACACCGCGATGCTGCTGTGCGCGGCGCGCCACCTCGCGGCCACGCGCCAGTTCTCCGGCACGCTGAACCTGATCTTCCAGCCGGCCGAGGAAAACTTCGGCGGCGCGAAGGCGATGATGGACGACGGCCTGTTCGACCGCTTCCCGTGCGACGCGATCTTCGCGATCCACAACATGCCGGGCCGCGCGGCCGGCGACATGGCCTTCCGCACCGGCGCCGCGATGGCGTCGGCCGACCGCGTGACGATCACGTTGCGCGGCGTCGGCGGCCACGGCGCGATGCCGCATTTCGCGCGCGATCCGATGTCGGCCGCGGGCAGCATCATGGTCGCGCTGCAGACGATCGTCGCGCGCGAGGTCGATGCGCAGCATGCGGCCGTGATCACCGTCGGCAGCGTGCAGGCCGGCGAGACGTTCAACATCATTCCCGAAACCGTCACGATGAAACTGTCGGTGCGCGCGCTGAACGCCGACGTGCGCGCGCTGCTCGCGCGCCGCATCGAGGCGCTCGCGAAAGGCCAGGCGGAAAGCTTCGGCGTCACGGCGGAAGTCGACTACGACTACGGCTACCCGGTGCTCGTCAATCACGCGGAGCCGACCGCGTTCGCGGCCGACATCGCGCGCCAGATGCTCGGCGCCGAGCGCGTCGAAACCGACGCCGCGCCGTTGATGGGCAGCGAGGATTTCGCGTTCATGCTCGAAGCGCGCCCCGGCTGCTACGCATTCATCGGCAACGGGATCGGCAGCAAGGGCGGCTGCATGGTGCACAACCCCGGCTACGACTTCAACGACGATATCCTCGCGATCGGCGCGAGCTACTGGGTTCGCATCGCCGAAGCCTGGCTCGCGGTCTGACCGCCCTTCATCCCATCGTTCCGCGTCAACCGGGGAAGCCCCACATGGAAACGTCCGCCCTTTCGTTCGCCGGCACGCCGGCCGATGCACGCGCCGCCGCGAAGAAACGCCGGCTGATCGCGGCCGCCGCCGTCGGTAACGCGCTCGAGTTCTACGATTTCACGGTCTACAGCTTCTTCGCAATCCTGATCGGCAAGCTGTTCTTTCCCGTGCATTCGTCGTTCGGGCAATTGATGCTGGCGGTCGCCAGCTTCGGCGTCGGCTTCGTCACGCGCCCGCTCGGCGGGCTCGTGATCGGCATGTATGCCGACCGCGCCGGCCGCAAGAAGGCGATGATCCTCACGCTGCTGCTGATGGCGCTCGGCACCGCGACGATCGCGGTCGCGCCGACCTTCGCGCAGATCGGCCTCGCCGCGCCGCTGCTGCTCGTGCTCGCGCGCCTGCTGCAAGGGTTCGCGTCGGGCGGCGAAGTCGGTGCATCGACGACGCTGCTGCTCGAACAGGCGCCGCAGCATCGTCGCGGCTTCTACGCGTCGTTCCAGTTCTCGAGCCAGGGGCTCGCCGCGCTCGCCGGTGCGCTGACCGGCGTCGCGCTGACATCGACGCTGAATGCCGCGCAGCTCGAAAGCTGGGGCTGGCGCGTACCGTTCATCATCGGCACGCTGTTCGTGCCGATCGGCTACTGGCTGCGCCGCACCGTCGAGGAAGTGCCGGCCGCTGCGCCCGCCGCCACGCACGACGAGCCGGTCGCATCGCTGCCGCTCGCCGCCGTGCTGCGCCATCACGGCAAGGCCGTGTTCGCGGGCCTCGGCGTGACGATCGGCGGCACGTCGATCCACTACATCATCGTGTTCTACATGGCGATCTACGGCGTGCAGGTGTTGCACCTGCCGACCTGGCTGTCGATGACGGCCGGCTGCGTCGCCGGCGCGATCCTGATGCTCGTGACGCCGATCGGCGGCCATCTGTCCGACGTCTACGGGCGCAACCGGATCGTCTGGTGGACGCGCATCGTGCTGATGGCCGCGATCTACCCGGCGTTCATCGCGCTGAACCGCTGGCCGGGCGCCGTGTCGCTGCTGTCGATCATCGCCGCGCTGTCGATCGTGCACGCGATCAACATCGGCGCGACGGGCGCAATGCTCGGCGAACTGTTCCCGCGTGCGGTGCGCGCCACCGGCGGCGCGCTCGTGTACAGCATCGGTGTCGCGATCTTCGGCGGCTTCGCGCAATTCTTCGTCACGTGGCTGATCGCGGCGACCGGCAATCCGAATGCGCCTGCGTGGTATGCGATCGGGTGTGGTGCGATGACGCTGCTTGCCGTGCGCTGCATGGATGAGAAGGCCGGGAAGGCGCTGGACTGACCGGTGGCCGATGCGGCCGCGTGCCGCAAACGAAAAAAGGCACGGGTTCGACTACCCGTGCCTTTTGCGTCTCTGGCGTTGCCCCGCTCAGAACGTATGCATCATCCCCACATACGCCCCCGTCTGCGACTCACCCGTCATCGGGCTCGTCCCCGACGTCGCATCACGCGGTGTCGCGAGCAGCGAGAAGTTCGAGTTGCCGCCGTTGCGCACATACGCAACCGTCCCGTACAGGAACGTGCGCTTCGACAGGTTGTACGTGGTGCCGAGCACGTACATCATCGCGTGCCCCGACGGATCGTGCGACGCATCGCCGCCGCCATCGCCCACCTTCACGTAGTACCCGCCGCCCGTCACCGCCCATTGCGGGGTCGCCGAATAGGTCGCGCCGAGCCAGTAGTGATCGGCACGATCGGCCACGCCGGCCGGGCTGTCCGGTGCCTGGTAGTGCGTATACGCGCCCTGGATCTTGAACTTCGACACCTTCACGTTCGCCCCGACAAAATACTCGCGCGACGCGGTGAAGATGTTGCTGAACTTGCCGTTGTTGTCGCGCAGCTCGTCGTAGATGCCGCGCACGTCGAGCAACGGCGAGTGGTACGAGATCATGACCCCGTCCGAGCGGCCGAAATCGTCGGCCGCGCCGTAGTTGAAGCCGCGCGACTGGTTGCCGAACGCGTATTGCGCCTGCACGTCGAAGCCGCCGATCACCGGGCTGTGATACTCGATGTTGTTGCTGGTCTGTTGCCAGTTACGGCCGCGCACGAGCGATGCCGACGAAAACGCCTGCTGCACGAACGGGTCGAATTCCCACACGCCGTCGCTGTCGATGAACAGGTTGCGGCCGGCCTGCAGCTGGCCCCACGTGTTGCTCTTCAGCCCGACGTACGCACGCCGCGACCACATGCGGCCGCCGCCCGTCTGGCCGTTCATCACCTGGAACGCGGTTTCCAGGTTGAAGACCGTCGACAGCCCGCCGCCGAGATCCTCGATGCCCTTCAGCCCGAACATGCTGGTGCCCCAGTCGCCGCTTTCGGCGCTCCAGCGGGTCCCGCTGCCGCCGTTCGGCTTCGCGATGTGGTTCAGGTATTCGATGCCGCCGTCGACGCGGCCGTACAGCGTCACGCTCGTCTGTGCAAAAGCGGCCGCCGGTGTGGCGGCCGCAATCAGCCATGCGAAATGTTTGAGTCGCAAAATGATGCCCCCTCGAAGTCTCGACCGTCCGGCGCGTGCCCCATGCGCGCGCCCCGGGTCCGCTTATCCGCGATCGATCGAAAAACGCCCGGGGCCCGCCGCGCAAAGCGCGAGCAGGCCGCCGGCGATCGCGATGTTCTTGTAGAAATGAATCATGTTGTCGATCTGCTCGCCGCCCGTCATCGTCCAGTAGTGGTGGCCGATGATGCCGGTGCCGATCGTGTAGAGCGCCAGCAGCAGCGCGAGCGCACGTGTCTGGAAGCCGACCAGGATCGCGATCCCGACGACCAGCTCCATCACGACGGAGATCGCGGCGGAGATGATCGGCGCGGGCGCGCCCTCCGAACCCATGAACGCGATGGTGCCATGGAAGTCGATGATCTTCTTCCAGCCGAACATCACGAACAGGATCACGAGCAGGATCCGGGCAAGCAGCAGCAGCACATCGCGCTGAGACGCGAGAAACGGTTGATTCGGTGTCATGGTGTCGATCAACGAAAACGATGCGCGAAGCCGAAACAGCCCCGGCGCACCGGATTGCGAATGAACCAGGACGGGCGGCCGCCTGCGCCGCCCGCCCCGCTCTGCAACAACCGGCATCGGGCAACGACCCGATGTGCTGTGCTCCTCCTCTTGTCAGTTATCGCCCTGCTTCGTCGCGCGCCGCATCAGCGCAGCTTCGCGACGTCCTGCTCGGTCACCTTCGCGGCCGGATTGCCGAACTGCCCGGTCAGGTAGTTCGTCAGCGCGGCGATCTGCGCATCCGACAGCTCGTGACGGAACGCCGGCATCCCGACGTCCTCGCTGCCGGCCTTGCGCTGCACGCCGTTCAGGATCACCTGCACGAGGTTGGTCGGATTCGATGCGCCGACCGTCGAGTTGTGGAACAGCGGCGGGTAATAGCCGTCCGGCGTGCCCTTGCCCTGCATCTGGTGGCAGGTCGCGCAGTTGCCGAGATAGAGCCGTGCCGGATCGATGCCCGACGACGCGAGCGCGACGCCGCGCAGCTTCAGCCCGTCCTCTGACGGCTTGCCCCACGACGCGCGCGACTGCTTCGCATCGTCGCTGGCGACTGCCGGCACCGTGCGAATGTACGTCGAGATCGCGCCGATGTCGGCTTCCGTCATCTTCGAGAAGCTGTGCTCGATCGCCTCGGCCATCGGGCCGGCCGCCTGCGCGAGACCCGGCACGCTGCCGGTGCGCAGGTACTGGACGAGCTGCTGCTGCGTCCAGCCGCCGATCCCCGCGTTGGCGTCGGACGTGATGTTGTAGCCGTCCCAGCCCGCAAGCACCGAGCCCGACAGGAAGCTGCCGCCCGTCTCGTCGAGCGACTTCTCCTGCATCGCGATGCCGCGCGGCGTGTGGCACGTGCTGCAGTGAGCCAGACCCTGGACGAGATACGCGCCGCGGTTCCACTCGGCGCTCTGCGCCGGCTTCGGCTCGTACGCGCCGTCCTTCAGGAACAGCCAGTTCCAGATCTTCAGCGGCCAGCGCATGCTCAGCAGCGCCGGGATCTCGTTCTTCGGCGGCGCCTGCTTGACCGGCTCGACGCCGTGCATGAAGTACGCGTACAGCGCCTTCACGTCGTCGTCGTTGATCTTCGCGTACGACACGTACGGCATCGCCGGATACAGGTTGTCGCCGCTCTTCGACACCCCGTGGCGCACCGCGCGCTCGAAGTCCTCGGCCGACCAGTTGCCGATGCCCGTGTCGGGATCGGGCGTGATGTTGCTCGTGTAGATCTTGCCGAGCATCGGGATCGGCATGCCGAGACCGCCCGCGAACGGCTTGCCGCCCTTCGCGGTGTGGCACGCCATGCAGTCGCCCGCGACCGCGAGATATTCGCCGCGCTTGACCAGCGCCGGATCGGCCGCGTCGGCCGCGCGTGCGAGCCCCGGCAGCGCGAGGCAGCCGGCCAGGAGGAAGGTGAGAGTAGATTTCCGCACGGTCAGACTTCCTTCTTCAGCGTGTCCGACATCCGCAGCGCGAGCGCCGCGATCGTCAGCGTCACGTTCACCGTACCGACGGTCGGCATCGTCGAGCTGCTCGAGATGAACAGGTTCGGATGGTCGAACGTGCGGCAGTCCTTGTCGACGACCGAGTCGCGTGCATCCGCGCCCATGATCGTCGCGCCCGTGATGTGGTTGTTCGGCGCGAACTCGTCGTTGAAGACGACTTCGGTGCCGCCCAGCACCTTCGCGGCCGTCGCGTAGACCTCGCGCGTATGCACGGCGCCGCGCTTCACGTAGTCGTCGATCGCGTAGGTGATCTCGGGGCGCGGAATGCCGATCGCGTCGGTGGCCGTCTTGCTCGGCACGATGCGGTTCTCGGGCTGCGGCAGGATCTCGTGGAAGCAGTCGAACTGCACGAAGCGCGCGGAACGGTCGCGGATCTGCGCGTCGAGCTCTTCGGGCTTCATCAGCTTGCCGCCCTTGAAGATCTTCTGCGTTTCCTGGTTGATGCGCGACATGTTCGACAGGTGGATCTTCTTCGCGGCTTCGGTCGCGCGGAACGGGCCGTCACGGAAACCGATCAGCGACGTCATCTCCTGCGGGCCGCGTCCCGGCCACAGCTTCTCGTTCGCGTAGAACGACACGCCGGTGCCCGGGTGGTCCATCAGGTTGCGGCCGACCATGTCCGAGCTGTTCGCGACGCCGTTCGGGAAATCGCGGTTCGCGGACATCAGCAGGATCTTCGGTGTCTCGATGCCGTTCGCGGCAATCACGAAGTACTTGCCTTCGACGCGATGGTCTGCGCCCGTCTTGTCCTTGTAGACCGCGGCGGTAATGCGCTTGTCCGGCCCGGTCTCGAGCTTGTAGACGACCGCGCCGTCGATCAGCTTCGCGCCGGCCTGCTCGGCTTTCTCGACGTGCACGATGCCGTTGTACATCGCGCCGATCGGGCAGATCGGCATGCAGTTGTTGTTCCCGCAACAAGTCGGCCGGCCGTCGTACGGGCGGCTGTTGCGTGCGACCGGCTCGGTCACCACGTGGAACTTCGGGTCATAGCCGTTGAGCGCGCTCTTGATCGTCTGCTCGTTGAACGACAACGGCAGCGGCGGCATCGGGTACGGTTCCTTGCGCGGCGAGTACAGGTCTTCCTCGGGGCCCGGGCCCCACACGCCGAGTTCCTCTTCGGCGCGCTGGTAGTAATGCTCGATGTCGTCGTACTGGATCGGCCAGTCGCGGCCGACGCCGTACACCGTCTTCATCTTGAAGTCGTTCGGGATGAAGCGCCACGCCGACGCGGCCCAGTGCCACGTCGTGCCGCCCACCGCGCGGATGTACTGCGAGTTGAACTTGTGCTCGCCCTTCAGGATCAGGTAGTCGTTCGGCGGGCCGTATTCCGGATGCGGCGCCCATGCGCTCGACGGGTACGGCGCCATGAAATCGGTCTTGTCGACCTGGTTGCGGAAGCGCTCGACGATTTCCCAGCGCGGCATGCGCGGGCCGGCTTCCAGCAGGATCACCGACTTGCCCGCCATCGCGAGCTGGTGTGCGACGATCGCGCCTGCGACACCCGACCCGACGACGACGACGTCGGCCTTCTGCGTATCGGTATCGGCCATCAGGCTTGCCTCTCGATCGGTTTGTCGGCCCAGAAGCCGGGTTTGTTGGGGCAATACGACGGGATCACCAGCGTATCGGATACGACGCTGAACATTAATGCTTCTTCGTAGGTAATCACGACGTTGTCCACGATACCGAGATACCACGCTTCAAGAATCTTGAGCGCGAGTGCTTCCTGATCGGGATTCAGCGAACCGGACGCGAGTGCGCCGGCGAGTTGCGGCAGGCTGTCGGCCGTCTTGAACGAGCCCTTCTGCAAGGCCTGCAGGAAGCGCTGGCCGAGCACGCGGCTCAGCCCCTTCTTGCCGGTCAATGCTTCGGAGAGCGTCATGAACGTATCGAGCGGCGCGGTGCCGGGATCGTCGGCCAGGGCCCGCATCGCCAGCGAGCCCGTGAGGCCCGCCGCCGTCAGCGCCAGTGCGCCCTGCAGCCATTGACGCCGTGTGATGCCTGTTACGGCTGCGTCGCCAGTGCGACGCGAGTGGGGAGTGTTGTCGTTGTGCATGTTTCCTTCTCTCGAACACCGGATTCGGGAAAACCACGCTTGATATTTCTCAAACATTGGCGCGGACCTGAAATGTACGCGCACAAATCGGATCGAACAATCTTTTTATAGTCCATTAAATGTTCCGCCATCCGAGACAATCGACATTTCGCTGCATTTTTGTGTCGTTGGCGCGACAAATCTGCGGCACGCACATCGTTGTCGTACGCCGACGACACACTGTGCAGCGCGATGCGCGCGCATGTCGGTCGGTTAGAATCCCGTGCAATCAAACAGAAAGCTTCCCTCCGAGGGCAATCGAGCGATGAAGCAGCACGACAAACAGAACAAAGCGAAACGAACCCACCACACCACCCGGCTGCTCTGGCGCATCGGCGCCGTCGCGGCGCTCGGCGGCGCCACGGCGCTGTCGCTGCATGCGGGCGCGGCGCGCACGGTGAGCGTATCGCCGCAAGGCACCGTCACCGAGGTCCGGCAAACCGTCGTCAAGTTCGACGAACCGATGGTCGCGTTCGGCTCGGCCTCCGCGCCGAATCCCGCACGCGTCACCTGCAACGATTCCACGGCCGCGCGCGGCCAGGGTCACTGGCTCGACGACAAGACCTGGGTTTACGATTTCGAAAACGACCTGCCGCCCGGCGTGCGCTGCGCGGTCGCGCTCAACGACACGTTGCGCTCGGTCGCCGGCAATGCGGCCAGCGGCCCGCGCCGCTTCACGTTCCAGACGGGTGGTCCGTTCCCGGTGAGCGTCCGCCCCGGCTCGCGCGAGATCGAGGAACGGCAGATGTTCGTGCTGAAGCTGAACGGCCCGGCCGAACCGCGCTCGGCGCTCGCGAACATCTGGTGCGAAGCGGCCGGCATCGGCAACCGCATTCCCGTCACGGCCGCCGACGACGATGCGCGCAACGCGCTGCTCGATCACTTCGGGCTGAAGAAGGATGCCGCGCGTGTGCTGACGCTGTCGTGCGCGCAGGCGCTGCCGGCGAGTGCCAAGATGCAGCTCGTCTACGGCAAGGGCGTCACGAGCCCGAGCGGGATCCCGAACGAAACGGAACGGCGCTTCGATTTCACCGTGCGCGCACCGTTCGCCGCGAGCTTCTCGTGCGAACGCGAGAACGCAAAGGCGCCCTGCACGCCGCTGCGCCCGCTCACGCTGTCGTTCAACGCGCCGATCTCGCGCAAGAACGCCGAGGCGATCAAGCTGCGCGGCCCTGACGGTTCGCTGTCGCCGACCTTCGCGGCCGACGACAAGAGCGAGGAAGTCACCACCGTCACGTTCAACCCGCCGCTGCCCGAGCAAGCCGGCCTGACGATCGAATTGCCGTCGGGCCTGCGCGACGTGACCGACCGCTCGCTGTCCAATGCCGACCTGTTCCCGCTTGCGACGCGCACCGCGCCGATGCCGCCGCTCGCGAAGTTCTCGTCGGGCACCTTCGGGATCGTCGAGCGCTTCGCCGAACCCGATACGCCCGCGCTCGTGCCCGTCACGCTGCGCAACGTCGAGGCCGACCTGCATATCGACGGCCTCAACACCCAGGGCGCGCAGTTCTCGAACCTGAAGGTCGACGACGACACCGCGATTCGTCAGTGGATGCGCACGGTCGACCGCTTCGACAACTGGTCGATGACGGCCGGCTCGATCGACAGCCAGATTCCCGGCCTGCTCGAACGCAAGGGCCAGCACCCCGTCTACGTGCCGCGTGAAGCCGGCGAGAAGGCGCCTGCGCCGAAGGATCGCCGCATCGACGTGCGCTCGCTGACGCTGCTCAAGGGCCAGCCCGGCGTGCAGGCGCTGACGCTGCCGAAGGCGGACCCGAAGGCACTGCGGCCGTTCGAAGTCGTCGGCGTGCCGATCGACAAGCCCGGCTTCTACGTGCTCGAACTCGCGTCGCCCGCGCTCGGCCGCTCGCTGCTCGCGAAGCCGTCGAGCATGTACGTACGCACCACGGTGCTCGTCACCAACCTCGGCGTACACCTGAAACAGGGCCGCGAAAACAACCTCGTGTGGGTCACGACGCTCGACAAGGGCAAGCCGGTGCCGAACGCGCAGATCCGCGTGTCGGACTGCAACGGCGACGAGATCGCGTCCGGCACGACCGATGCGCAGGGCCTGCTGAAGATCGACGGCGCGTTCGAATCGAAGCGCGCCTGCAGTTCGTCCGATTCGGAGCAACGCTTCGACGACTACTTCGTGTCGGCCCGCGTGAACGATCCGAAGACGGGCCCCGACATGGCGTTCGTCAGGTCGGGCTGGAACCGCGGGATCGAATCGTGGCGCTTCAACGTGCCGACCGACACCGACAGCGCGCGGACCGTGCGCGCGCATACGGTATTCGACCGCACGCTGCTGCGCGCGGGCGAAACCGTGTCGATGAAGCATTTCATCCGCACCGAGACGCTGCAGAGCCTCGCGTTCCCGGCGCAATACCCGACGCGCGTGACGATCCGCCATCTCGGCACGGGCCAGACCTACAAGCTGCCGCTCACGTGGGCGGCCGACCACAGCGCGGACACGCAGTTCACGCTGCCGGCCGCCGCGAAGCTCGGTGAATACAGCGTCGAACTCGAAGGCGGCCCGGAAGATGCGCCAACCGCCACCTATTACAGCGGCAGCTTCCGCGTCGAGGCGTTCCGCCTGCCGGTGCTGAAGGGATCGATCGGCGCACGCGACGCGCAGAAGAGCCCGCTCGTCGCCGTGAAGGAAGCGCCGCTCGCGGTGCAGATCGACTACGTGTCGGGCGGCGGCGCATCGAACCTGCCCGTGCAGGTGTCGGCGCTGATGAAGTGGGCCTCGCCGCCGTTCGCGGATCGCTTCGAGGATTTCAGCTTCACGCCGTATCGCCCCGAAGCAAGCGACGGCAATGCCGACGACGATTCGCAGGACGGCGACAACGCATCGGCGTCGAACAACGATCCCGACGCGACGAAGCTGATCGCCGACAAGCTGCCGCTGACGCTCGACCGCAACGGTGCGGGCTCGGTCACGCTCAAGGGCCTGCCGGACGTCGACGCACCGAAGCGCATCGCGCTCGAAGCGACGTTCGCCGACCCGAATGGCGAAGTGCAGACGATTCGCGGCGACACGATCCTGTGGCCGGCCGCGGTGGTGGCCGGTGTCAAGGCGGGCCGCTGGGTATCGGTCGGCCAGCACGTGCCCGTGCAGGCACTCGCGGTCGACCTGCAAGGCAAGCCGCGCGCGTCGGTGCCGATCGAGATCAAGGGCGTCGCGCACATCACGACGTCGTCGCGCAAGCGGATGGTCGGCGGCTTCTACGCCTACGACAACAAGAGCGACACGCGCGACCTCGGCGTACTGTGCTCGGGCAAGACCGACGACAAGGGCCGCATGGCCTGCGACGCGACGCTCGAACAGGCCGGCAACGTGCAGCTGATCGCGGTGGCCAAGGACGGCGACGGCCGCACGTCGAACGCATCGACGTCGGTGTGGGTCACGCGCGAGGACGAGCTCTGGTTCGGCGGCGACAACACCGACCGGATCGACGTGATCCCGGAGAAGACCTCGTACGAACCGGGCGAAACCGCCCGCTTCCAGGTGCGCATGCCGTTCCGCTACGCAACCGCGCTGGTGGCGGTCGAACGCGGCGGCGTGATGGAAACGCACATCGTCGAGCTGAACGGCAAGAACCCGACGGTCGACCTGAAGGTCGGCGAATCGTGGGGGCCGAACGTGTACGTGTCGGTGCTCGCACTGCGCGGCCGGATTCGCGAAGTGCCGTGGTACTCGTTCTTCACGTGGGGCTGGAAGGCACCGGTCGAATGGGCACGCGCATTCTGGCGCGAAGGCCGTCACTATGAAGCGCCGACCGCGTTCGTCGACCTGTCGAAACCCGCGTTCCGCTACGGCCTCGGCGAGATCAAGGTCGGCACGGGCGTGCACCGCCTCGGCGTGACCGTGACGACCGACGCGACGCGCTACACGGTGCGCAGCAAGGCGCAGGCGCACGTGAAGGTGACGCTGCCGAACGGCCAGCCCGCACCGGCCGGCACGCAGATCGCGGTCGCGGCCGTCGACGAGGCGCTGCTCGAACTGATGCCGAACAACAGCTGGGATTTGCTCGACGCGATGCTGCGGCGACGCGCGTACGGCGTCGAGACGGCCACCGCGCAGATGGAAATCGTGGGCCGCCGCCACTTCGGCCGCAAGGCCGTGCCGGCCGGCGGCGGTGGCGGCAGCGCGCCGACGCGCGAGCTGTTCGACACGCTGCTGCTGTGGAATCCGCGCGTGACGCTGGATGCCAATGGCAGCGCAACCGTCGAAGTACCGCTGAACGACGCGCTCACGCGCTTCCGGATCGTCGCGATCGCGGCGGTCGGCCCCGACCGCTTCGGCACCGGCAGCACGTCGATCCGCAGCACGCAGGATCTGCAGCTGATCTCCGGCCTGCCGCCGCTCGTGCGCGAAGGCGATGCGTTCCGCGCGCAGGTCACGCTGCGCAACACGACCGACCGCGCGATGCAGGTCGTCGTGACGCCGCGCGTGACGGGTGTCGAGGTCGCACCGCAAACTGTATCGCTCGCGGCCAACACGGCAACCGAAGTCGCGTGGACGATCACCGTGCCCGAACAGGCGATCGACACGGCCGGTGCGCTGAACTGGCGCATCGAAGCAGCCGAGCAAGGCGGCAAGCGCGCATCCGACGCGCTGGCGGTCGCGCAGAAGGTCGTGCCCGCGCTGCCGGTCACGGTCCAGCAGGCGACGCTCGCGCAAGTCGACGGCACGCTGACGGTGCCGGTGGCCTCCCCGGCCGGCGCCGCGAACAACGCGCAAGGCCTGCCGCGCGGCGGCATCGCGGTGTCGCTGCAGTCGAAGCTTGCCGACGGGCTGCCCGGCGTGAAACGCTGGTTCGAACGCTATCCGTACCGCTGCCTCGAACAGCAGACCTCGCGCGCGATCGGCCTGCGCGACCCGGCGCAATGGCAGGCGCTGATCGCCCGCATGCCCGTCTATCTCGACAGCGACGGGCTCGCGAGCTACTTCCCGCCGTCGTCCGACGATTCGCACGCCGGCAGCGCGACGCTGTCGTCGTACCTGCTCGTGGTGTCCGACGAGGCGAGCCGTCTCGACCCGCGCTTCGCGCTGCCGGAAGACCTGCGCACGCAGCTCGAGGCCGGGCTCGCGCGCTTCGTCGACGGCCGCCTCGAGCGCAACGCGTGGGCGCCGCGCCAGGATCGCGACCTGCGCAAGCTCGCCGCGATCGAGGCGCTGTCGCGCTATGGCGCCGCGCAGGGCCGCATGCTCGGCTCGATCGAGATCGCGCCGAACCAGTGGCCGACCTCGGCGGTGATCGACTATCACGCGATCCTGACACGCGTGAAGGACATCCCGCAACGCGATGAGAAACGCGCGCAGGTCGAACAGATCCTGCGGGCACGCCTCACGTACCAGGGCACGCAGCTCGTGTTCTCGACCGCGCGCGACGACGACCTGTGGTGGCTGATGACCAGCAACGAGACCAACGCGGCACGTCTCGCGCTGGAATTCGCAGGCGACCCGGCGTGGAAGGACGAGATGCCGCGCGTGACGGCCGGCCTGCTCGCATTGCAGCGCCAGGGCGCATGGCAGACGACCACGTCGAACGCGCTCGGCCTGCTCGCGGTCGAGCGCTTCTCGCGCACCTACGAGAGCACGCCGGTGGCCGGCGCGACGAAGGTCGCGCTCGGCGGCGACGAGCGCACGATCTCGTGGTCGCAGGCATCGGCACCCGCGCCCGTTGACACGCCGGCGTCGGCCACCCCGGCCACCCGCGCCGCCGCGGCCCGCAGCGTGATGCTGCCGTGGCCGCGCGCGTCGCAGGCGCCGGCCACGCTGTCCGTCACGCAGGACGGCACGGGCCGCCCGTGGGCCACGATCGAAAGCCTCGCGGCGGTGCCGCTGCGTTCGCCGTTCGCGGCCGGCTACCGGATCACGAAGACCGTCACGCCCGTGTCGCCCGCCGTCAAGGGCGTGCTGACCCGCGGCGACGTCGTGCGCGTGCATCTCGACATCGATGCGCAGAGCGACATGACGTGGGTCGTCGTCAACGATCCGGTGCCGGCCGGGTCGACGATCCTCGGATCGGGCCTCGGCCGCGACTCCGAAGCCGCGACGCAGGGCGAGAAGACGCCGGACGGCGCGTGGCCGACGTTCATCGAGCGCGACTTCGACGGCTACCGCGCGTACTACGACTATCTGCCGAAGGGCAAATTCTCGGTCGAGTACACGGTGCGGCTGAACAACGTCGGCACGTTCGGGCTGCCGCCGACGCGTGTCGAGGCGCTGTACGCGCCGTCCGTGTACGGCCTGTGGCCGAACCCGCCGATGACCGTGAAGGCGGCCGACGCGGGCAAGTAACGAGACCGTGATGATCGATCTGGTATTGCCGCGGCCGGCGCGATTCGCCGGTCGCGTATTGGTCGCCATCGTGCTGGCCGCGCCGCTCGTCGCGCATGCGCTGCCGAGCTACGACGAAGTGCGCCGCAACTGGCGCAGCTCGGACTGGGTGCTGCTCGCGCGCGACGGCACGCCGCTGCAGCGCACGCGCGTCGACCTCACCGAACGGCGCGGCGACTGGGTGTCGCTCGCCGACGTGTCGCCCGCGTTTCGCGAAGCGATCGTCGTGTCCGAAGACAAGCGCTTCTATGAACACAGCGGCGTCGACTGGCGCGGTATCGCCGGGGCCGCGTGGGGCAACCTGTGGAACGAGCGCACGCGCGGCGCATCGACCGTCACGATGCAGCTCGCCGGGCTGCTCAGCGATTCGCCGCGCCGGTCGGGCCAGCGCTCGCTGCCGCAGAAGGCGTCGCAGGCGGTCAACGCGCTGCTGCTCGAACGCGGCTGGCGCAAGGACCAGGTGCTCGAGGCGTACCTGAACCTCGTGCCGTTCCGCGGCGAGACGATCGGCCTCGGCGCGTTGTCGCAAGTGCTGTTCGGCAAGGCGCCATCGGGCCTCGACGCACGCGAAGCCGCGATCGCGGCCGCACTCGTGCGCGCGCCCAACGCAACGCCCGCGAAAGTCGCCGAGCGCGCGTGCCGGATCCTGCGCGACATGCATGCCGAGCAGGCCTGCGCTTCGCTCGACGGCTACGTGCAACTCGTCACCGCGCGTCCCGCCAGCGCCGCGCGCGACGACGGCGCCGCGCTCGCCCCGCACTTCGCGCGGC
>NZ_JAAGPM010000078.1:0-37586 GCF_017104865.1 Burkholderia sp. Ac-20349 | reverse complement strand
TCCGTCTGCCGGACGGCAAGCAGGCCACGCGCGAATACGTCCAGCATCCGGGCGCGGTGATGGTGATCCCGCTGTTCGACGACGGCCGCGTGCTGATGGAAAGCCAGTATCGCTACCCGATCGGCAACGTGAAGAAGGCCGTGCACGACCTCGGCATCGACTACCCGGTCGCGATCGACAACGGCTATTCGATCTGGCGCGCCTTCAACAACGAATACTGGCCGGCGCACTACTTCATCGACGCGCAAGGGCGCGTTCGCCATCACCACTTCGGCGAAGGCGAATACGCGCAGTCGGAACGCGCGATCCAGTCGCTGCTCGCGGAAGCCGGTCATCCGGAAGCGCTGAACGTGCCGCTCGGGCTGGCCGGGGCGCCCGCGAAGGGCGCGCTCGCGGCAGCCGACAGCGCGGACGTGCGCTCGCCCGAGACCTATGTCGGCTACGCGCGGGCCGAGAGCTTCACGTCGCCGGGCGGCGCCGTGCGCGATGCGGCACACCGCTACGACGCGCCGGCCCGGCCTGACCTCAACGACTGGGGCCTCGCGGGCACCTGGAATGTCGGCGCCGAGCGTGCATCGCTCACCGCCCCCGACGGCCGGATCGTCTACCGCTTCCACGCACGCGACCTGCACCTCGTGCTCGGCCCGGGCGCGAACGGCCAGCCCGTGCGCTTTCGCGTGACGCTCGACGGCGCGGCGCCCGGTGCCGCGCACGGCGCCGACGTCGACGCGCAGGGCTACGGCACCGTCACGGGCCAGCGCCTTTATCAGCTCGTCCGGCAGCCGGGTGCGATCGCCGATCGCACGTTCGCGATCGAGTTTCTCGATCCCGGTGTCGATGCGTATGCATTCACTTTCGGTTGATCGCGTGCGCCGCCACCTGGCCGCCGTGTTCCCCGCCCCATTCGACAGGAGCAAAAGATGACCCCGATCTCCACTCGCGATGCCGCACCGCAACGGCGCACGGCGATGCTGCGCCGCATCGGCGCCATCGCCGTCGCGGCCGCCGCCGTGTTCGGCTACCAGCGCATCGTCAATTCCGCCGAGCCGATGCGCACCGTGCCCGCGCCGACGCTCGACGAAACGCCCGGTGCATCGCACGACGAGACGGCCGTGCTCGCCGGCGGCTGCTTCTGGGGCGTGCAGGGCGTGTTCGAGCACGTGAAGGGCGTGAAGCAGGTCACGGCCGGCTATGCGGGCGGCGCGTCCGAAACCGCGCACTACGCGCTCGTCGGCTCCGGGCTGACCGGGCACGCGGAATCGGTTCGCATCGTCTACGACCCGACCCGGATCACGTACGGCCGGCTGCTGCAGGTGTTCTTCTCGGTCGCGCACGATCCGACCGAGCTCAACCGGCAGGGCCCCGACGAAGGGTCGCAATACCGGTCGGCGATCTTCCCGACCACCGCGCAGCAGCGCGCGGTCGCGACCGCCTACATCGCGCAGCTCGGCACCGCGCACGTGTTTCCGGCGCCCGTCGTCACGCGCGTCGAGGACTACAAAGGGTTCTACCCGGCCGAGGCCTATCACCAGAACTACCTCGAACTGCATCCCGACGCGCCGTACATCGCGTACAACGACATGCCGAAGATCGCCGGGCTGAAGCAGTACTTCCCGGCGCTGTACCGCACCGACGCGGTACTGTGGCGCGATGCGCGCTCGTGACCGTCTCCCGGCCGCGTGACGGGGCGACGCCCGCCGCGCGGCCGAGGCCCGTACGGCCACGCACCGCCACCCGGCGCCGCCTTCGGCCCGGGTTGCGCTGCATCAACGAAACCGCGGCTGCCGTGCCGGGGCAAACCCGCATCGCGTCCGCCGCGACAGGCAACTTCGCGTAGACTTCTCCAGATCCCCGCCGCGTCATGCGGCGCCCGGAATCCCAGTCCAGCCTGGAGACGTCACGCATGCGTGCAGTGCCCTTCCCCGACAGCGGCACCCTTGGAGAACCCTCTTCCGGCGCGGCCGTGCGCGACCTGCGCCGCGTGCCGATTCATCCCGATCACTGGTACCCGCTCGCGTGGTCGCGCGAGCTGAAACGCGGCAAGACGCTCGGCGTGCGCTTCGCCGGCGATCCGATCGTGCTCGTGCGCACCGAATCCGGCGCCGTGTACGCGCTCGAGGATCGTTGCGCGCACCGCCAGGTGCCGCTGCACGCGGGCGTCGTGAGCGGCGAGACGCTGCGCTGCTGCTATCACGGCTGGACCTACGCGTGCGACAGCGGCCGCTGCGTCGACGTGCCGTACCTCGGCCGCGAGCGCCTGCCCAACGGCGTGCGCGCCTATCCGTGCCGCGAAGCGCACGGGCTGATCTTCGTGTTCCCGGGCGACGCGACGCTCGCCGACTCGCAGCCGTTCCCCGCGCTCGATTCGGCGGACAACCGCGCATACAAGACGCGCCGCTTCGGCCGCGAGGTCAAGTGCCACTACTCGTTCATGCACGAGAACCTGATGGACATGAACCATCAGTTCCTGCACCGCAAGCAGATGGGGCAGATGCGCGCGCGCGCGCTCGGCCGCCGGCGCGGCGACGACTGGGTCGAGGTCGACTACACATTCGCGCGGCTGGAAGGCAAGCAGCCGGTCGGCGAGGCGCTCGTGTTCGGCGCCAGCAAGAAGACGGCCGAGCAGTCCGACAAGAGCGTGATGACGGTGCGCACCGGCTATCCGTACCAGACGCTGCAGATCCGCTCGACCGAAGGCACGCTCGTGATGGACCTGTGGATCGTCTACGTGCCGCTCGACGCCGAACAGCGCACCAACCGCACGTTCGGCGTGCTGTCGATCCACAAGCCCGGCGTCCCGTTCGCACTCGATCTCGCGTGGCCGCTGCTCGTCTGGTTCACCGAGCGCATCTTCCGCGAAGATCGCTGGATCGTCGAGCGCGAGCAGGAAGCGCACGATCGCCAGGGTGCCGACTGGAACCACGAGGTGTTTCCGGTCATCAACGAGTTGCGCGACCTGCTGCGCCAGTGCGGCGCACGCACGGTGATTCCGATCCGCGACGCGCGCGACGGCGCGTGATGCGTGCGGCGCGTCTCGTGAGGAATGCGCGCCGTTACAACCGGAATGCGCCCGGCAGCAATGCGTGGGCCGTCGTGACTTCGACGGCCCCTTTCAGGTTGGCCAGGATCACCTCGATGTCGGGCGTGCCGATCTCGATGATCACCTGACGGCACGCACCACACGGCGCGATCGGGCCATCCGTGTCGCCGACGACCGCGAGCCGCGTGAAATCCCCCGGACGATAACCGGCGGCGATGGCCGAAAACATCGCCGTGCGCTCCGCGCAGTTGCAGAGCCCGTAGGACGCGTTCTCGACATTGCAGCCATGAAAAATCGTCCCGTCGCGCGCCTGCAGCGCCGCGCCGACCTTGAAGCGCGAATACGGCGCATATGCGCGTTCCCGCGCCGCCTTCGCCGCTTCGATCAGTTCGTGTCGTTCCATCTCGTCGTGCCTCCGATTGTGTGCCGGGATGGTTCGGCGCAGCCGCATCCCGGCCGTCACGATACGCCCGTGACGTAAAGCGATCCCTGTGTCTGCCCCGGCGCTCGGTCAGCCGATCCGCTGATAGAGGGTTGGCGGCGCGTCACCCGTCTCGCCCAGCACGTAGCTGCGCTGGATCGCGTCCACCGCGTGCGTCGCGGCAGCGGCATCGCGGGCATGCACGTAACCGAGCGGCTGGCCGGCTTCGACACGCTGCCCGATCTCCGCGAGCGCCGTCAGGCCGACGCGGTAATCGATCGCATCCGCCGCGCGTGTGCGCCCGCCGCCGAGCGCGACGACCGCCAGTCCGAGCGCGCGGCAATCGACCCGCTGCACCACGCCGCTCGCGCGCGACGGAACCGGTACGATCACGTCCGCCTGCGCAAGATGACGCGCGGGCGCATCGAGCAGGTCCGCGGGGCCGCCGAGCGCCGTGACCATGCGCGCGAAGCGTTCCGCCGCCGCGCCCGAATCGAGCGCGTGCTGCAACTTCGCGCGCGCTTGCGCGACGTCGCGTGCCAGCCCGCCGGTGACGAGCAGCTCTGCGGAAAGCGCCATCGTGACGTCATGCAGGCGCGCCGGTCGCGACTTGCCCGTCAGGTAGTCGATCGCGCACGCCACTTCGAGCGCATTGCCCGCGCACGGCGCGAGCGAGTGGTTCATGTCGGTGAGGATCGCGGTCGTCTTCATGCCGGCGCCGTTGCCGACGTCGACGATGCTGCGGGCCAGTTCCGCCGACTGCTCGGCGGTCGGCATGAATGCGCCGGAGCCGACCTTGACGTCCATCACGAGCCCGTCGAGTCCCGCCGCGAGCTTCTTCGACAGGATCGACGCGGTGATCATCGCGACCGACTCGACGGTCGCCGTCACGTCGCGAATCGCATAGATGCGCATGTCGGCCGGCGCCAGCCGCGCGGTCTGCCCGATGATCGCGACGCCGACGTCGCGCACCGTGCGGCGAAACGCGTCCGTATCGGGCGTCACGTCGTAGCCGGGTATCGCGCTCAGCTTGTCGAGCGTGCCGCCGGTATGGCCGAGCCCGCGCCCCGAGATCATCGGCACGTAGCCGCCGCACGCGGCCACCATCGGCCCGAGCATCAGCGACACGACATCGCCGACTCCGCCGGTCGAATGCTTGTCGATCACCGGCCCGTCGAGATCGAGCGCGCGCCAGTCGAGCACGTCGCCCGAGTCGCGCTGCGCGAGCGTCAGCGCGACGCGCTCGTCGGTGCTCAGGTCGTTGAAGAACACGGCCATCGCAAACGCGGCCACCTGGCCCTCGGTCACGCTGCCGTCAGTCACGCCGCGGACGAACGCGGCGATCCCGTCACGATCGAGCGGCTGCCCGTCGCGCTTCCGGCGAATGAATTCCTGCGGTAAAAACATCGATGCCTCTCCTCGGTCGGTCGGAGTCTGCTGCGCGGTTCAATGCAGCGAGAAGAACAGGCCGGCGATCGCGGCGCTCATCAGGTTCGACAGCGTCGCGGCCGTCAGCGCGCGCAGGCCGTGCCGCGCGACTTCCGAGCGTCGCTCGGGCGCGACCGCGCTGAAGCCGCCCGCGAGAATCGCGATCGACGAGAAATTCGCGAAGCCGCACAGCGCGAACGACACGATCGCGAGCGTCTTCGGGTCGAGTACCTGCAGGCCGGCCGCCGCGACGTGCGCGCCGCCCTTCAGGTACGGCGACAGGTCGCCATACGCGACGAACTCGTTGAAGATCAGTTTCTCGCCGATGAAGTTGCCGGCCAGCGTCGCGTCGTGCCACGGCACGCCGATGATCCACGCGAGCGGCGCGAACAGGTGGCCGATGATACCGACCAGCGTGATCTGCGGAAAGCCCGCGAACGCGGCCACGCCGCCGACAATGAGGTTCATCAGCGCGATGAGCCCCACGAACGCGATCAGCATCGCGCCGACGTTGATCGCGATCCGCAGCCCGACCGACGCACCGGACGCCGCCGCCTCGATCACGTTGGCGGCGCGCTTGTCGTCGAAGTCGAGCCCGTCGACCACGACGCGGCTCGGCTCAACCGTCGGATACAGCAGCTTGCCGAACAGCAGCCCGCCGGGTACCGCCATGAACGACGCGGCGAGCAGGTATTCCATCCTCACGCCGAGGCCGGCGTAGCCGACCAGCACCGAGCCTGCGACCGACGCCATGCCGCTTGCCATCACCGTGAAGATCTCGGCACTCGTCATGTTCCGCACGAACGGCTTCACGAGCGCGGGCATCTCGCTCTGCCCGAGAAAGATCGTCGCCACCGCCGAGCACGCCTCGATGCGGCTCACGCCGAGCAATTTCGACAGCGCCGCACCAAGAATCGCAACGATCCACTTCATTACGCCGATGTAGTACAACACCGCGATCAGCGCAGTCACGAAGATGATCATCGGCAGCACGCGCAGGCCGAACACGAACCCGCCGTCGCCGAACAGCTGGAACATCCGGCTGTCGACCAGCCCGCCGAACACGAACGCGATGCCGTGATTGCCCATGTCGAGCACGCGATTGACGCCGTTCGCCGCTGCCGCCAGCGCCGTGCGGCCCGACGGCACGAACAGCACCAGTGCGCCGATCGCCAGCTGGGTGCACAGCGCGGCGATCATGGTCCGGCCGCTCACTGCGCGCCGGTTGTTCGACAGCAGATAGGCGACCAGCAGCAGGAACAGCATACCCAGGAGACTGCGCAGAATATCCACCTCGTACTCCTTGCTCTCGATGTTGTTGGACTGTTCGGCGGGCGGCCCGGCCCGGCACACCTGCGCAACGCCGTCGGTGGATATTACTCGCCGGCATGCATGCCGACAACGCAAACAAAATGGCCGCGTTTGCGCGGCGTCGCGTGTCGTGTCGACTTGCTCAGTTCTTCTATGTACCGGGAGATCGGCAAGACGAGATCACGCTCGATGCGTCCCAAATATTGAGAGAATTGACGCGATGCGGAGAGGAGGCAGGTTCGGGCCGGAGCGATGCCGGCACGAACGGGAAAGCAGGTTCAAGCACGGGGCGTGTCGTTCGAACCGACACGCCCCACGCGAGATGCGCCGTTCAGCCGGCGCGCTCGACCGGATGCGGTTCGCGCAGCCGGTTCGCGATCCGTGCGGCCTCGTAGTAACTCGCCGCCGGCGGCCGCTTCAGATAGCGGCCTGCGCCACGCACCGCGCGCAAGTCGCCGTCCGCCCAGGCGAGCGCGCCGCGCGTCAGCGTGTGCGTCGCGACGCCCTGCACCGTCATGCCCTCGAACACGTTGAAGTCGACCTGCTGGTGATGGGTCTTCACCGAGATCGTCTTCGTCGCGGCCGGATCCCACACGACGAGATCGGCATCGGCGCCCACCTGCACGGCACCCTTGCGCGGATACAGGTTGAAGATCTGCGCGGCGTTCGTCGACGTGATCCGCACGAACTCGTTCGGCGTGATGCGGCCGTGATTCACGCCGTGATGCCACAGCACCGACATGCGATCCTCGACCCCGCCGCAGCCGTTCGGGATCTTCGTGAAATCGTCGCGGCCCATCGCCTTCTGCGACGCGCAGAACACGCAGTGGTCGGTTGCCGTCGTGTGCAGCTGCCCCGCCTGCAGCCCGCGCCACAGCGCCTCGCGATGCTCGGCCGAGCGGAACGGCGGGCTCATCACGTGCGCGGCCGCGCGGGTCCAGTCCGGATCGCGATACACCGCCTCGTCGATCACCAGATGGCCCGGCAGCACCTCGCCAAACACGCGCAGCCCTTCGCTGCGCGCACGCGCGATCGCATCGACCGCGTCCTTCGCGGACACATGCACGATATACACGGGCACGCCAAGCACCTGCGCGATGCGGATCGCGCGGTTCGCGGCCTCGCCCTCGACCTCCGGCGGCCGCGACAGCGGATGCGCCTCCGGCCCCGTCATCCCGCGCGCGAGCAGCGCCTTCTGCAGCTGGAACACGAGCTCGCCGTTTTCCGCGTGCACGGTCGGCAGCGCACCAAGCTCGAGCGAACGCGAGAAGCTGTTCACGAGCACCTCGTCGTCGGCCATGATCGCGTTCTTGTACGCCATGAAATGCTTGAAGCTCGACACGCCATGCTCGCGCACGAGCGTGCCCATGTCGCGGTGCACGCTGTCGTCCCACCACGTCACGGCCACGTGGAAGCCGTAGTCGGCTGCCGCCTTCTCCGCCCAGCCGCGCCATGCGTGGAACGCGTCCATCAGCGGCTGCTTCGGGCTCGGGATCACGAAGTCGATGATGCTGGTCGTGCCGCCCGCGAGCCCGGCGGCCGTCCCCGAGTAGAAATCGTCGCTCGCGGTCGTGCCCATGAACGGCAGTTCCATGTGCGTATGCGGATCGATGCCGCCCGGCATCACGTACTGGTCGTGCGCATCGACGACAGTTGCGCCGGCCGGTGCGTCGATCTGCTCGGCGATCTGCAGGATCGTGCCGCCGTCCTCCGGCGCTGCGCAGAGCACGTCCGCGCGATAGGAGCGGTCCGCATCGACCACGGTGCCGCCGCGAATCAGGATTGCCATTGGGTTGCCTCCTCGTTGACTGTCGGGTGCCGCATCAAGCGCATCGCATGCATCGCGTGCGTCATGCGCTCGCGATCTGCGCGCGCTGTCCGGCGCGCCACTTCATCCAGGTGCCGTACACGCATGACGCCAGCACGAGGCCGACGAACCACGCGTACGTGTAAAGCGTGTTGAAGAACGCCGGCACGTTCGGAAACGACGCCGGAAAGGCCGTATGCAGGAAGCCGGGCAGGTTCGGCAGCACGCCGATCGCGAGCGCGGCCAACGCAGCCGGATTCCAGCCGCGCGCGTAGCTGAAGCCGCCGCGCTCGTCGAACAGCGCGCGCGTGTCGAGCCGCGTGCCGCGAATCAGGAAGTAGTCGACCATCAGGATCCCCGCCACGGGCCCGAGCAGCGCCGAATAGCCGACGAGCCAGGTGAAGATGTAACCGTCCGTCGTCGCGAGGATCTTCCACGGCATCATCACGATCGCGATCGTCGCGGTGATCATCCCGCCGGTGCGATACGAGATCGCCTTCGGCCACAGGCTCGAGAAGTCGTAGGCCGGGCCGACGAGATTCGCGGCGAGGTTGCAGCACATCGTGTCGAGCGTGAGGATCACGAGCGCGATGCCCACGCCGATGCCCGTCATCCGGCTGGTCAGGTCGATCGGGTCCCAGATCGCGTTGCCGTAGATCACGACGGTCGCCGACGTCACGACGACCGATACCACCGACAGCAACGCCATCGGCAACGGCAGCCCGATCGACTGCCCGATCATCTGGTCGCGCTGCGAATGCGCGAAGCGCGTGAAGTCGGGAATGTTCAGCGCGAGCGTCGCCCAGAAGCCGACCATCGCGGTCAGGCCCGGCCAGAAGGTCGCCCAGAACAGCCCGGCCTTCTTGCCGCCCGCCGCGAACTGCGACGGCGCCGACAGCATCGTGCCGAAGCCGCCCGCCTTCGACGTCGCCCACCACACGAGCGCCACGCACATCACGACCTTGATCGGCGCGGACCAGCTTTCGAGCCAGCGGATCGAATCGGTGCCGTGCCAGATGAAGTAGAGCTGCAGCGCCCAGAACACGAGGAAGCACGCGAGCTGCCCGACCCCGATGCCGACGATCGGCAACGCCGCGCCGTGCAACGCGTTGCCGGTCAGGATGTTCAGCAGCGTATAGATCGCGCTGCCGCCGAGCCAGGTCTGGATTCCGTACCAGCCGCACGCAACGATTGCCCGCAGCAGCGCAGGCAGCTTCGCGCCCTGCGTGCCGAACGACGCGCGCACGAGCACCGCGTACGGAATCCCGTGCTTCGCGCCTGCATGGCCGATCAGCAGCATCGGCACGAGCACGATCAGGTTGCCGAGCAACACGGTCATCACCGCCTGCCACGGCGACATGCCTTCCTGGATCAGCCCGGCCGCGAGCATGTACGACGCGATGTTCATCACCATCCCGACCCATAGCGCCGCGAAGTGATACCACTTCCACGTGCGCTGCGCCGGCGTCGTCGGCGCGAGGTCGTCGTTGTACAGGCTGCCGCCCTGCGCCGCGGCGCTATCGGGATCGGCGGGATTCGCTGCGTGATTCATCGAACGCACTCCACTGCAACGTCAGCGCCGGCATCATGCGATGCCGGCCCGGGTGGAACGAAAGGCGGCGATGCAGGATGGCCCGCATCGCCGTACGCCGTCAAGCAGCCTTCTTCGCGTGCTTCTCGGGTGCCGCCGCGCCCGCACTCGCCCCCGCCTCCGCGCTCGCCGGATTGTTCGGATGCGTGGTCCAGTTCGCGTAGTCACCCGAATCGACACGCTCCATCGTGATGCATTGCTCGACCGGACACACATGCATGCAAAGATTGCACCCGACGCATTCCGAATCGACCACTTCGAAGTGGCGCACACCATCCTTCGTCGCCGTGATCGCCTGATGCGACGTGTCCTCGCACGCGATATGGCACAGCCCGCACTGGATGCAGCGGTCCTGGTCGATGCGCGCCTTGATGTCGTACTTCAGGTTCAGGTATTTCCAGTCGGTCACGTTCGGCACCGCGCGGCCGCGGATGTCGTCGAGCGTCGCGTAGCCCTTCTCGTCCATCCAGTTCGACAGCCCGTCGGCCAGATCCGACACGATCCGGAAGCCGTAGTGCATCGCAGCGGTGCACACCTGCACGCTGCCGGCGCCGAGCACCATGAACTCGGCCGCGTCGCGCCAGTTCGAGATGCCGCCGATGCCCGAGATCGGCAGGTTCGGCGTTTCCGGATCGCGCGCGATCTCCGCGACCATGTTCAACGCGATCGGCTTGACCGCCGGGCCGCAATAGCCGCCGTGCGTGCCCTTGCCGTCCACGGTCGGCATCGGCGCCATGTGGTCGAGATCGACCGCGACGATCGAGTTGATCGTGTTGATCAGCGACACGCCGTCCGCGCCGCCCTTGTACGCGGCGCGCGACCCCATCCGGATATCGCTGATGTTCGGCGTGAGCTTCACGAGGCACGGCAGCTTCGTGCCTTCCTTCACCCAGCGCGTGACCATCTCCACATATTCGGGTACCTGTCCGACCGCCGCCCCCATCCCGCGCTCGCTCATCCCGTGCGGGCAGCCGAAGTTCAGTTCGACCGCGTCGGCGCCCGTATCCTCGACGAGCGGCAGGATCCATTTCCAGTCGCGCTCGTTGCACGGCACCATCAGCGACACGATCAGCGCGCGGTCCGGCCAGTCGCGCTTCACCTGCGCGATCTCTCTCAGGTTCACGTCGAGCGGACGGTCGGTGATCAGCTCGATGTTGTTCAGCCCCGCGATGCGCTGACCGTTCCACTGCACCGCGCCGTAGCGCGAACTGACGTTGACGACGTGCGGATCGAGCCCGAGCGTCTTCCAGACGACGCCGCCCCACCCCGCCTCGAACGCGCGGTTCACGTTGTAGGCCTTGTCGGTCGGCGGCGCGGAGGCGAGCCAGAAGGGATTCGGCGAAGTGATGCCCGCGATGGTGCAGCGAAGGTCGGCCATGTTCGGCTCCGTGAGAATGGGGTCGTGTTCGTTGTGCTCGTGGTGTGTGACGCGCGTAATGCGGTCACGCAGCCTTCGCGTCGCGTTCCGCGAGCGCCGCGTCGATCGACGCAGCCGCGCGCTTGCCGTCCTGCACGGCCTGCACCGTGAGGTCGACACCGCCCGTCGCCGCGCAATCGCCACCGGCCCACACGTCGGGCCAGGCGGTGCGCCCGTCCGCGTCCACCGCGATGCGCGCGCCGTCCGCCGTCAGCAGCGCGGCGCCGATGGCGTCCGGCACCAGCGTCTGGCCGATCGCCTTCAGCACCATGTCCGCCTCGACGGTGAAGCGCTCGCCTGACGCCGCCTCGAATTCGACACCCGTCACCTGCCCGTTCGCGCCCGCCATCCGCACGGGCTTCGCGTGCGTGACGAGCGTGACGCCGCTCTTCTGCGCAAACTCGCGCTCGGCCCACGTCGCGCTCATTGCATCCACGCCGCGCCGGTACACCATCGTCACGCACTCGGCGCCGAGCTTGCGGCTCTGCACCGCCGCATCGATGGCCGTATTGCCGCCGCCGATCACGACCACGCGCCGCCCGACCGGCACGTTCTCCAGCGCATCGGCCTGCCGTACCTGCTCGATGAAGTCGACCGCGTTCATCACACCAGCCAGTTGCTCGCCGTCGATCGAAAGCGCACGCACGCCGCCGAGGCCCATCGCGAGAAACACCGCACCGTGCTGCTCGCGCAGCGCGTCGAGCGTGATGTCGCGGCCAAGCGCGACACCGGTTTTCAGCGTGATGCCGCCCACCGACAGCAGCCACTCGACCTCACGCTGCGCGAAGTCGTCGACGGTCTTGTATGCGGCGATCCCGTATTCGTTGAGGCCGCCGGCCTTCGGGCGCGCGTCGAACAGCGTGACGCGGTGCCCGGCGAGCGCAAGCCGGTGCGCGCACGCGAGCCCGGCCGGGCCCGCGCCGACCACCGCGACATGGCGGCCTGTGTCGGGCGCGCGCGTGAAGCGCACTGCACCGGTCTCCATCGCCCAGTCGGTTGCATGCCGCTGCAGCGCGCCGATCGCAACGGGCTGCGCATCCTGATGGTTGCGCACGCATGCGCCTTCGCACAGGATCTCGGTCGGGCACACGCGAGCGCACATCCCGCCGAGCGGATTCGCCGACAGGATGTCGGTCGCGGCGCCCTTCAGGTTGCCGTTGCCGATCTTGCGGATGAAGCTCGGGATGTCGATCTGCGTCGGGCAGGCCTGCACGCACGGTGCGTCGTAGCAGTAATGACAACGGCTGGCGGCGGCCGCTGCGGCAGTCGGATCGAGCAGCGGCGCGATATCGGTGAATTCGCACGAGAGTTGCGTGGACGACAGGCGATGCGCGGCGATATCGCCGGTTGGCTGGGTGGTCATACGCGTTCCTTCGACTGGGTGGAGACAAAGCCGTCCCCGCCGGCTGTGAATGCACAGTCGGGGCGGTCGTTCTTAGGAATGCTACGGTCAGGCTGTCAGGCATTGAGCAGCCTGCCGGCTGCTACGATCTCTGCGTCATGAAACCGGCTCGCATGCGCGCGACAGCATCGCGTGCAGCAGCACGTTCGCGCCGGCCTCGATCCATGCGGGCGTCGCGTCCTCGATCTCGTTGTGGCTGATGCCGTCGACACACGGCACGAACACCATCGACGTCGGCGCGACCTGCGCGAGATAGCACGCATCGTGACCGGCACCCGACACGATGTTGCGATGCGAGTAGCCGAAGCGATCGGCCGCGCCGCGCACCGCTTCCACACAGGCGGGATCGAACGCGACAGGCTTGTAATAGAAAATCTGCTCGAGCGCGGTCTCGAGCCCGATCTCGCCCGCGATGCGCGCGACGCCGTCGCGCAGCGCGGCGTCCATCTTCGCGAGCACGGCGTCGTCCGGATGACGGAAATCGACCGTGAAGAACACGCGGCCCGGAATCACGTTGCGCGAGTTCGGGTACACCTGCATCATGCCGACCGTCGCGCAGCCGAACGGCGCATGATCGAGGCCGATCCGGTTGACGAGATCGACCACGCGCGACGCGCCGAGCAGCGCGTCGCGGCGGCGCGGCATTGGCGTCGGTCCCGCGTGCGCTTCCTGGCCGGTGAACGTGATCTCGTACCAGCGCTGCCCCTGCGCGTCGGTCACCACACCGATCGTCTTGCACTCCGCTTCGAGAATCGGCCCCTGCTCGATATGCAGTTCAAATGCCGCATGCAGCTTGCGCCCGCCGCACGGCACGTCACCCGCGTAGCCGATCCGCGCCAGCTCCTCGCCGATCGTCTTGCCGTCCACATCCTTGCGCGACAGCCCGTATTCGAGCGAAAACACGCCCGCGAATACGCCGGATGCGACCATCGCGGGCGCGAAGCGCGAGCCTTCTTCATTGGTCCAGATCACGACCTCGACCGGATGCTCGGTCTCGATGCCGTGATCGTTGAGACTGCGGATCACCTCGAGGCCGCCGAGTACGCCGTAGATACCGTCGAAGCGGCCGCCCGTCGGCTGCGAATCCGCGTGCGATCCCGTGACGACCGGCGCCGCATCGGCCACGCGGCCCGCGCGGCGCATGAACACGTTGCCCATCGTATCGACCGTCACCGTGCAGCCGGCGGCCTTCGCCCAGCCGACGATCAGGTCGCGGCCGGCCTTGTCGAGATCGGTCAGCGCGAGGCGGCACACGCCGCCCTTCGGCGTCGCGCCGATCTTCGCGACTTCCATCAGGCTGTCCCACAACCGCTTGCCGTCGACCTTGATCGACGTGTCGAAAGCTGCCCGCTTCACTGTTTCCGATACCGCGTTCATTCGTATCGCTCCTGTGGGGTCGGTGATGTCGTCAGCCCGGTCTGTGCCGGTGCATGTCATGCCTGTTTCGGCGCACACCTGCGCTTGCGTGGTGCATGCCCGGGTTGCTTGCAAAGATCGTCCGACGAATCGGGCCGAAAGGTTTCCGCCGCTCATCGAATCCTGTCCGATTGGACAGGTTTTAGACGATCAAAATGACCAAATCAATGACTTTCTTGCGTGAATGAATGGAGCGAGAACCGTGCCATCGCAACGCAGCATGGCGATGAATGTGCGATGTCCGCACACGTGCGCGCGATGCGAATCAGCGGCTAGAATGAAGCCCAACGCGGCACGCCCGCCGCGCGAGGGCAACGATGAGACATGACGAGGCGGCAACCGAAGCCACCGACAGCGACGAAACGCCCGCGCCTTTGCGGCGACGCAAGGCGCACATCCGCGAGTCCAACGAAGCGCATCTGCTCGCCTGTGCGGAGGCCGTCTTCGCGGAACGCGGGCTCGACGGCGCGAGCACCGCGATGATCGCGGAGCGCGCCGGCCTGCCGAAAGCGAACCTGCATTACTACTTCCCGACGAAGCTCGCGTTGTACCGCCGCGTGCTCGACGACCTGTTCGAGGACTGGCATCGCGCGGCCGGCACATTCGAGGCCGACGACGATCCCGTCGAAGCGATCGGCGCCTACGTGCGTGCGAAGATGGCGCTGTCACGGCGGCGGCCGCTCGGCTCGAAGGTCTGGGCCAACGAGATCATCCACGGTGCGGAGCACATGCAGGACATCCTGTCGGAACGCGTGAAGCCGTGGTTCGATACGCGCGTGAAGGTCATCGATGGCTGGATCGCGCGCGGGCTGCTCGCGCCGATCGACGCGCATGCGCTGATGTACCTGATCTGGGCCACCACGCAGCACTACGCGGATTTCGATGCGCAGATCCGTGCGCTGAGCGGCAAGCGGACGTTCACGCAGAAGGCGTTCGACGAGAAGACCGAGCAGGTCGTGCAGCTTGTGATTCGCGCATGTGGTGCGGTGTCGCCGGAGGCAAAGCGACCGGTATGAGAACTTTCGCGCGCGCTGCGCCGCTGTGCCGCTCATCTCTGCGCAGTCACGGGAAGCCTCGACGGCCGGTTGCCTTCAGAACGGAACCAGCTCCACGGCGTGGCTACTGGACCAGTGGGATTCGTTGTTGAGGACCTCGATCGCGCTGCGCGGAATCACGGGCTCCAGTTCCAGTTGCAACGTCAACCGGTTGCCCGCCGCCGGCACGCCTTGCGCCAGCACCACGACGCCCGAGCCTGGATGCAAGCCGACTTTTCCGGCCTGCTCCGACGGTTGCTGACCGGCATGCTCCACACGGCCCAATGCAACGGACCGGCCATCCAGATTGGCGTCGCCGGCTGTCACCGCAAGCGCGCCCTGCTGACCGAACCGGAACGCGCCGTCGTCCAGCGCATCGCCGCGCACGAAGATCGCCATGCGCACCGACTCCTTGCAGACGATGCTCACGGAAACCAGACGTTTTCCCAACGAGTATCCTCCGGCCGATGCGGGCTGCCCCAGAATGGTTTGCCGGTACTGAGCACCGTAGTCCAGCTGCGCATGCCCGGCATGCATCTGGCAATTGTCCGCGGCCTGCGCGGCCCCGCTCAGGCTCAGGCCCGCACACATCGTCCACGCCCACCGGCGGATACATTTCGGTTGTCGCAACATATCGTCTCTCGAAGCCAGGGGCTCATTGAAGTGTGCATCGGGCATCGGCGCTTTCGAACAACGTGCCGGAGCCGGTGGGCTCGGGCAACGCATACTGCAACTGGCACTGCCTGCCGTCCGGCAAAGCCACCGACAACGCCTCGTTCCCTGCACCGTCGTTCAGAAACACCTGCCCCTGCTCGAGCACCATACCGACATACCGCTGGCGGCCATCCAGCACATAGGCGCCGGCGGGCAGCGGATTGCCGTCGGCGTCGCGCGCGTTGAGCAGCACCCGGCGCACGCGGCTGAGCTGGAAGTCGATCCGGTTCACGGACCCGCGTCCGGGTTCGACCTGCTGGAACCCGTTGCCGATGTCGACGTTGCGCGGCAAGGTGCGGGTCATCACCTCCACGCGATTGCTGCTGTATGCGGAGAGCCGGGACACCACGGCACGCCCCCAGCGGTCGGTCCACACCGGCCCTTGCGGCGTGTTGATCTTCACGTTCGATACGCCCGACGCCGACACGATGCCGAGCGTGTCTTGCACGGGATATGGCGAAAGCGTCACCCCATCGGCGTGCAGCACCACGCCGCCCGAGGCCCCGGCGTAATACGATCGGGCGCGCCCGCCGGTATCGGAAAAGCCCAGGTTGACCTGCGCAATGCGCGGCGTCGCGGCCATTTGCCCGGACACCGCGTTGCGCCGGTCGCGCGAGTTGCGGTCCACGTTCACCGAGTAATTCAGGTGATCGCCGATCCGCTCGCTGTAGCTGGTGCCGAATCGCGTATAGCCGCTCGTATTGCTGGCATAGGTGCGAACACTTCGTTTGCCGAACGGGATGCTCAACGACGCGTAATAGGTGTTGCCGGGTCTGTCGTACGCGTGAACTCCGTAACGTCGGCCCTCCCGGCGCGGGCTGAGATCGCGCTCCACGTTCAGCGAAACGGTGCCGAACGCGAAGCTCTTTCCCCACGACAGGTTCAGCCGCTGCGTACGCTCCCCGTTCTGTTGATTCGCGAATGAATAGCCGAAGGTCAGACCGCCCAGCCTGGAATCGGACCAGGCCAGCGCCACGGTATGCCGGCTCCGGTAGCGCGATGCGGCAAACCCGGCCCGGCCGGTATCCACGGTGAAGTCGTCCAGCGTGCGATAGCCGTTGCTCTGATACGCACTGCTGAAACTCATGCTCAGGTTCTCGTGCAGGCCGCCGAAAATGCCCGAGACCTCGATTTCCGTGCCCGACTTGCCCGCGTCCATCGACACGCGCTGCTGCAGCTTGACGCTGCTCGACCGCGACACGCGCATATCCGCGCCCCAGCTGCCGGCCTGGTAGCCGGGCGCGAACAGTGCGGCGGCACCGACGTTGCCATGCTTGCCGAGCGCCCAGTTGCCGCTCGCGCTCGCCACCCACGGATTGCGGGCCTTGTTGCCGTCGAGATTGCGACTCTTGCCGAGCGCGAACGCATAGCCTGGCCGCTGCCCGAGCGCCCCCGCACTGATCGACGCGGCAGGCACCACGAAGCTGCGCCGCGCGCCGTCGGATTCGATGACGGTCACCTCCAGGTCGCTGCTGTTGTTCAGGAGCGGCAGGTCGGTGAGCGCGAAAGGGCCGACCGGCACGACGGTGGTATAGATCAACCCGCCCGCCTGGCGCACTTCGACACGCGCCTGCGATTGCGCCACGCCTTCGACCATGACGATGTTGCGCGTCTGCTTACCCAGCGCCGAATCGGGAAATATCTGGACGCCGGTCAGCGGTGCGCCGGTCAGCACCGAGTTGGCGATGTTGATCTGTCCGACCTGCGCCGTGGCGCCCCAGCGCAACCAGGTTCGCTGGCCATAGGCGTACAGATGTCGACTCTGGAATCCGGCGTGATCCTGGCTTTGAGAATAGGCGCGACTGCGCAGGATCCAGTCGCCGGCATTCACGCCGAGTTCGGAGTTCAGCGACAGGAAGTTCGAGCCCGGCATGCCGCTCGCCTCGCTGCGCATGGTCATCAGCTCGTAGTTGAGCAGCGCGGCGTTGCCGCCCCGGCTGTAGCCGGAGAAATCCGCTGCGGCCTGACGCAACGCCGTGGTTGGTACGACCAGTCGCGCTTCTTCCCGCCCCGGCTTGAGCGTCACGTCCGTGCCGGGGAAGGCCTGAGCGAAGTCGTAGCACGTGTCGGGTTCCGGGTCGCCGGGCATCGCGTACTTCGCGTCGGGCACCACCAGTCCGGCCGCATCCAGAAACGCGCGATCGAAGCAAAGCGCGCCATCCTCGTCGAACCGCGTATTGATCCGCCCCCGTCGAATGTCGTTGACGTAGACGACGACACGGCTGCGGCCCGGCCGATAACGTGGCGCATCGCGAAAATACTCGGCAATCTGTGGATCGAGCCCGCGTTGCTGCAGGATGCTCGTATCGAAGATCGCATCGGTCGCGCCTGACTCGGCCGTTGCTTGTGCAGCGGACGCCGTGTCTAGCTGCGCGGCCACCTGTGCGTGTGCCCGTGGCGAATAGGTTCCGGCCAGCAATAACAACAGCGATGCGGCCGTGCCGCCGCAGTACACGCTCGATTCGCACTGGCGCCGTATTCTGCGCGTCGCGCGATCGACACGCATTACGGTTGCCTCGCGGTATCGACGAACGGAGCGTCGTAGGTGTCGACCTCGTAGCCGTATATCGTCGCGGGCGACAATCTGACGCTGGTTGCGCGCGCACCCGTCCCTGGCGGCAACGAAACTTCGACGGTGCTGCCGGGCAGCACGTAGGTCTTGCCCAGATCCACCGCGGTCTTTTCCGGCAAGAGTTGCACGCCTTGCCCCAGACGCACCACGTACGGGCTATCGTTACGCACGCGCAGTTTGCCGTCCGCCACCGACCACTGCAGCAGCGTCCATGGCGAGGTGTGCTTCGCGAGCGTGGCGGGATGCACGATCAACGGCAGGTTCTGGCGGATCGTCATGCTGATGCGCGCCTTGCCGTCCGGGCCTTTGGGCGGAATGCCCTCGAACGTCACGCGCTTGAGCCGTTGCACCTGAAGCGGCGCCGGGCTTTGCAGCATGAAGCGCACCAGTTGCGTATCCTGACCTTCCACGCGGCTCACCGGCGGCACCGCTACGACCAGCAATTCCTGGTCGTCTGGTGTGTTCTGTATCGTTGTATGCAGCAACAGCGGAATCGACTCCGTGTTCTTCACGTTCATGGTCGTTTCGCCGTCCGCTTCGTTCAGGATCACCACGGACGATTCGGGGAGGACGCCGGAGGCCAGTGCAATGCTCGGCACGCTCAGGATGATCGGCAGGATGCCTGTCAGAACGGTCTTTGCCAATGCGCGCTGGCGTGGAGCAAAAGAGCGGACATGGGAAGCAGACCATGACGAGAAGCGCAGCGCACGGTTAAACATCATTCGCAATCCTATTTAAATTAGCTTGAAAAATAAAAATGCATGTTGCACCGATGAGCGCAAGAAAATCCGTCGATCCGGCGGCCGACGCCGGATGACACTCAAATAGGTAGATCAGAAGGGAGCGGGCTCTTCATCTGCGCGGGCACGGCCGAATCAATCAGATGCTCGCCATCTTCCTGGTTCGGGTTCTTTGCAACGAAGGAGAATCCGACGACACACGTGCGTTACAGATATACGAGCTCCAGGGTCGCGGAGCCGTCGAGCTCAAACTCGTCGGTAAACGCAGAGTCCCACTCGGGGAAGAATATGATATTCAGCGAGCCCGTCAGTGTCTTGAACGCCACCGGCTCACTTTGCGGACCTGGCATATCCCACGAAGCGGTTTTTCTGCTTCCCCAGAAGAGATAGTGTCCCTTGTCGCCCCAAGTATTCTCGCCTTTATTGCGCCAAATCGTGACACCCACCCTCCCATCGACCAGAGGAGCAGTTGCATCAATGAGGTAGCTCCCAATAGCAGGGTTGCTCAGACCAAACTTCCAAGGAGCATCTATGGATGCCGTGCCTTTTCGATTGTCGATCACATCGACACCGACCTTGGTCGGGTTCTGGCAGTTAATCGTCAACGGTATCTCGCGGCGGGCAGATCCGTTCGAAAACCCCTCCGTTCTCGACAAATTGCCGAAGTCGGCAACGCCGCCGTTCCCCAGCGTTATGCTGCAAGCGCCATCCGCCTGGATCTGACCGCGAACGCTGAGGTCGGCAGCCGACGTTATGCTGGGGATCGACAACGTGCAGGCCAGCACCGAAAGAACACTCAACTGCTTCAGACTCATCTGAATATCTCACTCATTGGGAACGGTATTGGAAAGCCCATGTCGCTGAAGCCGACACTCGCCGTAACGCATTCGCTGGCGCTCGACACGTTGACTGACACCATCCCGTCACCGCGCGCACCCGGTGGACGCAGCATCACGATCCTTGCTCTGGTCGTGAATTCCCTGGAGCGGGGGTTTCAATGGCGCACATTCGCTACAGGTATACAAGTTCCAGGGTCGCGGAACCGTCTAATTTGAGTTCATCGGTAAAGGCCGTACCGTATTTGGGACGGAAAGTGATATCCAACCTGGTCGTCAGCGTCTTGAACGCAACCGGCTCCACCTGTGGACCACCCACGTCCCATGAAAGGGTAGCGTTAGTGCCCCAAAGGCGACCACTCTCTCCACCATGTCTGTCTCCCCAATAAGGCCACCCTTTATCTCGCCAAATCTGGAAGCCATCCGCCCCATCGACCTGTGCTTGATCAGTCGTAACGAAGTAATAGCCGATTGCAGGGTTGCCTAGACCGAAATAATAGGAAGCATCTTTAGATGCCGTACCTTCGCGATTGTCGATTATTTCGACGCCAACTTTGGTCGGACGCTGGCAGTTGAGCGTCAATATTGAATCGGCATATATCGCATTGTATGGGCCAGGAAAATCGTTCTTTCGTGACAGAGTGCCGAGATCAAAGACACCTCCGTTCCCCAGCGTTATGGTGCAAGCACCGCCCGCTTGGATCCGACCGCCCACGCTGAGGTCGGCAGCCACCGTCACGCCAGGGATCGACAACGCACAGGCAAGCGCTGAAAGAACACACAACTTCTTCGATTTCATCTGAATTTCGCTCTCGTGCGGAATGGTTTGGACAAGCACATATCGCGGCAGCATGCACTGCCAACATATGCTTTCCCCGATGTCGTGCCCACTCGGCCGGACTGTTCGCCGATCCGCATGCACCTTCAAATCGGGACCGCGTACCTGGGCTTTCGCGACCCGAAAGCAGGCGCCGATCTCTCTTCGCCGACTCTTTGAAATGGGGAATTCAACGACGCGTATGCGCTACAGGTACACAAGCTCAAGGGTCGCGGAACCGTCGATCTCAAGCTCGTCGGTGAACGCGATGTCCCCCTCGAATCGGACTCTGACCTTCAACACGTCCGTCAGTGTCTTGAACGCCACCGGCCCCGATCCAAGCTCCCAGGACATGGTCGTGTTAGGTGCCCAGTTGCCGTAGCTATCTCCCGCCCCTTCCCAAGTAGTCTTGCCTTTTTTCCGCCAAATCGCGACGACCCTCCTCCCATCGGCAAGGCTGTTGTAACCATACGGAGGACTGAAAATGTCATAGTAGCCGATGGCAGGATTGCCTAGACCGAGCACTTCGGGGTATATCGCCCATTCGGGTGGCCTCGTACCAGCCCGATTGTCGATCGTGTCGACCCCGACCTTCGTCGGGTGCGGACAGTTGATCGTCAATGGCATATTTCGAATGACGGTTCGGTTCGGGAGAGAGGAAACATCCTTGCTCGACAGATTACCCAGGTCGACGATACCGCCGTTACCCAACGCTATTCCGCAAGCGCCGCCCGGCTGGATGTAACCGTTGACACTGAGGTCGGCAGCCGACGTCACGCACGGGCTCGACAAACTGCAGGCCAGCACGGAAAGAACACAAAACTGCTTCAAGCTCATGTGAATATCTCGCTCATTCGGAACGGCATTGACAAACGCATCGCGCGGTCGCTCACGCGCCGTGGGATGCTCGACTCCAACGTCGTAAAGCCTCGACTCGGATGCCCGCCTGTCGGAATACCCTCCGAGTCATGACGGTGCCCAGCATCACGACTTGCATTGCCACACCCCCGCATGCCCTGCTCAAAAGCACAGACCTGCCAATGCTCGGCTAGCGCTCCGGAAACATGAGCCGAACGTCGGCCATCGCACCCAGCCGACGCTCCGGCCAAATCCGACCGTTTTTTACAGGTAAGTCAGTTCGACAGTCGCGGAGCCATCGAGATCGACACCACCATTGGAAAGGTCCAACGCCGACAACTTGTTGATCGTCGGGGTGACGGTCAGATTGGCCGTGATGCTCTTGTATGCCCCGGGCGCCACACTCCCCGATTCCGAAAACGATTTGCGCGCCTGCCCGTTCGCCATCGAGCCCGTGCTGTCGAGTGCCCACGCATTGGATCCGGCGGGAGCGGCGAGGACGTCCAACGTACTGCCGTCGCCGACCGCACGGGTCAGAGCCAGCGTGTAGTAGCCCGTGAACTTGTCCTTGCCCCCCAGCCCGAACTCGTAGTCGTCGCCCTTGCCACCGGCAGCAGTACCCGAGCGGTTGTCCCGCACGTTCAACGCGACCTTCGCAGCCGCGTTGCACGAGATGGCCACGGTCTGCGTCTTCGCATCGAGTGTCGTCACGGCATCCTGATTGAGCTTGTCCGACCCGATGGAGCCGAAGTCATAGACACCGCCGTTGCCGATCGTGAACTGGCACGCATCGGGCACGATCCTGCCCGTGACCTTGATCTCCGCGGTTTGTGCCTGCGCATGGCCGGCGGCAACCAGTACACCTGCAGCCAGCCCCCATCCTGCGAGTTGTTTCTTCATCGTCTTGCTCCAATAACAAATCAACCGAGAAAATGATGGCCCGCACCGAGCGACTGGTATCAGCAAAACCATTGCGCCATCACCTCGTCAAGTGTGCCGGCCCGACACCCGTGCAAGCTATTCGGAACATTCTGCTTTTCGCCGGGAAATATCTGACGCACCGCTCGGCCCATTCGTCATCGATCCACATTCGAGTAACGTTAGCGGCGACGGTATGGCAGCTTTCTCGGCAATACGCGCCGATGCCTGTTCAGCCACGGACTTAACCGAAGACCGAATGCACTACCCAGTCAGGGTCGGTGTTTTCGGCGAATAAAATCAATTGCGCAGAGGGGACAGTGAATCGTCGTATTGTGATCGTGGACGACCACCCGTTGATTCGAATGGCGGTACGAATGGTCCTGGAGCGTGACGGCCATGAAGTCGTCGCGGAGTGCCGCACGGGCGTGGACGGCGTCCAGGCCGTTCGGGCGCTCAAGCCCGATCTGGTCATCCTGGATCTGGTCATTCCCGATCTGGACGGCTTCTCGGTCATGGATCGCCTGCGCGGCGCCGAACTGGGCGCCAGCATCCTGGTGCTCACGTCGGGCGACACGCGCAACTATGCAATGCGTTGCCTGCAAGCCGGTGCGTCAGGCTTCGTCTGCAAGGACGACGGGCTGGATGAAATATCGAAGGCCGTCAAGGCCTTGCTCGCCGGCTATTCGTATTTCCCGCAAGTGGTCACCAACATGCTTCGCGAAAACTTGCAGGAGATCTCGGCAACCGAAAGCATGGGCCTGGCCGCAGAGCTCGATGGGCTCACCGACCGCGAAATGACGGTCCTCGGCCTGTTGGTGAAAGGAATGAACAACCAGGAAATCGGCCGCACGCTCATGCTCAGTCACAAGACGGTGAGCACCTACAAGGTACGTCTCATGAGCAAGCTCAACGCCCCGAACATGGTCGAACTGGTGAAGGTCGCGCAGCGCAATGGCATCGCGACCTCCTAGCTGTTTTCGTATCGATCAATCGACGAGCACATGCGGGATGCTCAAAACAAAACGGGCGACAGGCAACGCGCGGAAGATTCCCGTGCGATGCCCGTCGCCCGCGTCTCGGCGTGCGTACTACGCGTGATGCGTTACACGATGCGTTCGATCGCGATCGCCGTCGCCTCGCCGCCGCCGATGCACAGCGACGCGACGCCGCGCTTCATGCCATACGTTTCGAGCGCGGCCAGCAGCGTCACCATCACGCGCGCGCCCGATGCGCCGATCGGATGGCCGAGCGCACACGCGCCGCCGTGCACGTTGACCTTGTCGTGCGGCAGGTCGAGATCGCGCATCGCAGCCATCGCCACCACTGCGAACGCTTCGTTGATCTCGAACAGATCGACATCGCGCAGATTCCAGCCGGTCTTCTCCGACAGCTTGCGAATCGCGCCGATCGGCGCCGTCGCGAACAGGCCCGGCTTGTTCGCGTACGTCGAATGCCCGACGATCACGGCCTTCGGCGTGAGGCCGAGCCGCTCGGCTTCCGAGCGACGCATCATCACGAGCGCCGCCGCGCCATCGGAAATCGACGACGAGTTGGCGGCCGTCACCGTGCCGCCTTCGCGGAACGCCGGCTTGAGCGTCGGAATCTTGTCGAGCTTGGCGTTGCCCGGCTGCTCGTCGATCGACACGGCTGCCTCGGTCTTGCCGGCCTTCACGGTCACCGGTGCGATCTCCGACACGAAGCGCCCTTCCGCGATCGCACGTTGCGCGCGCGTCAGCGATTCGATCGCGAACGCATCCTGCGCTTCACGCGTGAACTGATAGGACTGCGCGCAATCCTCCGCGAAGGTGCCCATCAACCGGCCCTTGTCGTACGCGTCTTCCAGCCCGTCGAGGAACATGTGATCGAGCACCTGCCCGTGACCCATGCGCATCCCCGCGCGCGCCTTCGGCAGCAGGTACGGCGCATTCGTCATGCTCTCCATCCCGCCCGCGACGGCCACGTCCGCCGAACCCGCCAGCAGCAGGTCGTGCACGAACATCGCGGCCTTCATCCCCGAGCCGCACATCTTGTTGACCGTGGTCGCGCCCGCCGCGAGCGGCAGCCCGGCCTTCAGCGCGGCCTGTCGCGCCGGCGCCTGGCCCTGGCCCGCCGGCAGCACGCAGCCGAACACGATTTCATCGATACGCTCGGCCGGCACGTTCGCGCGCTCCAGCGCCGCGCGAATCGCTACCGCGCCAAGGTCGCTCGCGCTGGCTGCCGCGAGGTCGCCCTGAAAACCACCCATCGGCGTACGCGCCGTACCAACGATTACGATCGGATCCTGAGTCGTCATGATTCGCTTCCTCCAGTGTCAGCGCGGTGCCATGCGCAACGCGCCATCGAGACGGATGACTTCGCCGTTCAGCATCGTGTTCTCGGCGATGTGGCGCACCAGCGCCGCAAATTCTTCCGGGCGGCCCAGCCGCGGCGGGAACGGCACGCTCTTGCCGAGCGCGTCCTGCACGTCCTGCGGCATGCCGGCCATCATCGGCGTCGCGAAGATGCCCGGCGCGACCGTCACCACGCGAATGCCGAACCGCGCGAGTTCGCGCGCGATCGGCAGCGTCATGCCCACCACGCCGCTCTTCGACGCCGCATACGCGGCCTGTCCGATCTGCCCGTCGAACGCCGCAACCGACGCGGTGTTGACGATCACGCCGCGCTCGTCTTCCGCATTGGCGTCCTGCTTCGACATCGCTTCGGCGGCCAGCCGGATCATGTTGAACGTGCCGACCAGATTGATCGACACCGCCCGCGCAAAGCGGTCGAGCGAGTGCGGGCCATCGCGGCCGACCACCTTCTCGCCCGGCGCGACGCCCGCGCAGTTGACGAGCGCGTCGATGCGGCCGAACGCGTCACGCGCGGCGGCGACGGCCGCCTGGCCGTCGGCTTCGCTCGTCACATCGGTCTTCACGAAGCGCGCAGCCGCGCCGAGCTCATGCGCGAGGCCCGCGCCGGCCTCTTCGTTGACGTCCAGCAGCACGGCCTTGCCGCCATCCGCGACCACCATGCGCGCCACCGCGGCGCCGAGGCCCGAACCGGCGCCCGTGATCAGAAAAACGCGATCCTTGATATCCATTCGCAGTCCGTACAGGTTGTGTTCAGGGTTGAGCGGCCTTCTCGGCTTCCATCTTGCGCAACACGAAGCGCTGGATCTTGCCGCTCGGGGTTTTCGGCAGCGCGTCGACGAAATCGATCGCGCGCGGATAGGCGTGAGCGGACAGCCGCCGCTTCACGTGCAGGCACAGTTCCTCGGCCAGCGCCGGCGTGCCGTCGAAGTCTTTCGACAGCACGACGAACGCCTTGACGATCTCCGTGCGCTCCGCATCGGGCACGCCGATGACGGCGGCCTCGCTCACCGCAGGATGCTCGATCAGCGCGCTTTCCACATCGAACGGGCCGATCCGGTAGCCGGACGACGTGATCACGTCGTCCGCGCGGCCGATGAAGCTCACGGTGCCGTCCGGCTCCAGCTCGACGTTGTCGCCAGTCCGGTAATAGCCGCCCGCGATCGCCGGCGTGTCCTGTTGCCAGTAGCCGTGGAACCACAGCAGCGGCGAGCGCGCGATATCGATCGCGAGGTTGCCGGGCTCGCCGGGGCCGAGCTCGCGGCTCGCTTCATCGAGCACCGCGACACGGTAGCCCGGCATCGCGAAGCCGGCCGAACCGGCGTGGACGGCATGCGCGAGGCCGTGGTGATTGTTCACGACCATCCCGAGTTCGGTCTGGCCGTAGTGATCGTAGATCGGCGCGCCAAGCGCCGCGTCGAACCAGCGCACGACTTCCGGATTCAGCGGTTCGCCCGCGCTGCTGACCACGCGCAGCTTGCCCTTCAGCCGCGCCGCCGCTTCCGTCCCGGCCGCCATCAGCATCCGGTAGGCAGTCGGCGAGCCGGCGAGGCTCGTGATCCCGAGCCGTTCGATCACGTCGTATGTGCTGTCGACCGTGAAACTGCCCTCGTAGAGCGTCGTCGCGTGGCCCAGCAGCAGCGGGCCCGTGATCGCGTAATAGAGGCCGTACGCCCAGCCCGGATCGGCGATGTTCCAGAACCGGTCGCCGGCACGCAGGTCGACCGCTTCGCGCATGTACGCGCCGAACGCGAGCAGCGCGCGCAGCGGCACCGGCACGCCCTTCGGCAAACCCGTCGTGCCCGACGTCGACATCATCATGAACAGGTCCGTCCCCTTGCGCAGCACCGGCTCGAACGCGTCGGACTGCACATCGAGCACCGCACGGAAATCGATGTCGCGCGCCGGCAGCGTCTCGCTCGGCTCGCGCACCGTCGCGACGGGCGGGCAATCGGCGATCTCGTCGAGCTTCGCGCGATTCGCGACGTTGGTCACGACCAGGCGCGCGTCGCTCATGCGCAGCCGGTGCTCGATCGCTTTCGGGCCGAACGCGGTGAACAGCGGCTGGTAGACGGCGCCCGCACGCCACGTGCCGAGGATCGTCGCGACGAGTTCGGGCGTGCGCGGCAACAGGCCCGCCACCACGTCGCCCGGCTTCACGCCCTGCGCGACCAGCAGGTTCGCGACGCGTGCCGACAGCGCCTTCATCTGCGCAAACGTGTAGCGGTGGTGCTGCCCGCCCGCGTCGATCCAGTCGAGCGCGATCGCGTCCGCGGATGCGTGCCGGTCGCAGCATTCCACGCACGCGTTCAGGCCGCGCTCCAGGTCGCCGTGCAGTTGCTTCGCGGCGGTCTCGATACTGAACCGGGCCACGGCGTCGGCGTAGGCCGGCACCACCCGGGCGGTAGCTCCATCAGGCATGCGTGTCTCCTGTGCGTTATGGCCGCCGGCGAGCTAGGGGCGCGCCGGGGATAGTTCGATAGTAGACAGCCCGTACATTGCAATCAATGACAAACAGAATCTAGAATCGTGATCGCTTTTGCCATGTCGGGAGGATGCTGGAAAATGGGGCCGCAGATGATTTCGCCGGATTTCGTCGACGACGCGCTCGCGTGCCTGCGCCGGCAAGGCCTTCCGACGGCGCCCGTGCTGCGCGCCGCCGGCCTGCCGGCCGCCGTGCGCGAGCCCGTCACACCGCAGCAGTACGGCCGGCTGTGGCTCGCGATCGCGGGTGCGCTCGACGACGAGTTCTTCGGCCTCGCCGCACGCCCGATGCGGCGCGGCAGCTTCACACTGCTGTGCCACGCGGTGCTGCACGCGGGCACGCTCGACAAGGCGCTGCGGCGGGCGCTGAAATTCCTGCGCGTGGTGCTGGACGAGCCGCACGGCGAGCTCGTCGTAGCCGACGGGCAGGCGCAGATCGTGCTGACGCAGACGGGCGCCCCCTACCCGGCGTTCGCGTACCGGACGTTCTGGCTGATCCTGCTCGGCGTCGCATGCTGGCTGATCGGCCGGCGCATTCCGCTGCAACGCATCGACTTCGCGTGCCCGAGCCCCGACCAGCGCAGCGACTATCACCAGTTCTTCGGCGTACCCGTGCATTTCGACCGGCCCGACAGCCGGCTCGCGTTCAATGCCGCATACCTCGCGCTGCCGACGATCCGCTCCGAGCAGGCGCTGAAGACCTTCCTGCGCGGCGCGCCCGGCAACCTGCTCGTCCGCTACCGGCACGATACGGGCTGGGTCGCGAAGACGCGCGTGCAGCTGAAAACGCTACCGGCCGCCGAGTGGCCCGACTTCGATACGCTGGCCGTGCGCCTCGGCACGACGCCCGCGACGCTGCGGCGGCGTCTGCGCAGCGAAGGTCAAAGTTTCGCGGCCATCAAGGACGAGCTGCGCGGCGCACTGGCCCAGTCGCTGCTGCGCGGCAATGCGCTCAGCGTTGCGGAGATCGCCACCGAGCTCGGCTTCACCGAGCCGAGCGCGTTTCATCGCGCGTTCCGGAAATGGACGGGCACGAGCCCCGGTGCGTTCCGGCGGGACGTGCATGCGGCGGAGGGGGAACCCGGGCTGGCAAGTGGATGACGCGGCAGGCGGTCGCCAACAGGCGCGCACCGCCGACACGGAAACGCACACGCGACGCTGATACGATGCGACCTACCGCTGCCGTTCGTTATTCATGAACGACGGCAAACACCCGATCCATCACCAACGCTCCCGCTCCGATGCAAGCAACCGTCTTTTCCGATGCTGAACTGGCCGACCTGCGCGCGCACGGCATCGTGCTGTTCGCCGGCCGCGTGATCTACGACGCGCAGCCGCCGATGCCAGCCGACCAGATCGCGGCCGTCCAGGTCTGCTGTCACGGCGACATTCCGCCTGCGCTGCTCGAGCTGTGGCGCATGACGGCCGGTGGCAGTCTCGACTACGACCTGACGCTCGAGATGAACGGTCACGTCGAAGCGATCGGCTGGAGCGAGCTGTTCTACAACGACAGCGACGGTTACCGCGACCTGCGGGGCTGGATCGACCACGAACTCGAACTGGCCGAGGAATCCGCCGAAGCGAACGCGCGGCCGTGGAGCGGCAAAATCGATGCGCTGCCGTTCGGCGGATGCGAGTATTGCGACCGGATCTACGTCGTGACGGAACCCGATGCCAAGGACCACGGCCACGTGCTCGCGTGGAAACAGGGGCTGCCGCCCGCGTGGCGCGGCGCGATGCATGAAGACGGCCTCGCGACGGTCGCGCCCGATCTGCATGCGGCCTTTAGTGTGCTGCAACTCAACGCCGATCCGCTGGAACCCGGTAGCGAAGGCGGTACCGGCAGCATGTTGCTCGAATACGTCGATGAACGCCGCAGCGGTCATGGCCTGTCGGCACCGCTGGCGGACAAACTGATCGCGTTCTATCGCGAAGCCGTGATCGACTGGCGCACGCCGCTCGCCGACGGCACGCTCGCCGCGCAGCCCGTGCTCGCGCGTCACGCACTGCAACATGCGATCGACCGCGACGACGCGGCACTCACCGCGCAACTCGCGACGATCTTCGCGGATCTCCGCACCGCGCTCGCCGGCAGCTCGATTCCGGCCGACTATGCGCTGCGACGTCAGAAATTTGCGGCGGCGGCCGCGTTGCTCGAATCAGGCGCACCGGTCGAGCCCGATTCGCTGGTGTCCGTATCCGGCGACATACCGCCCGCGCTGACGCGTGCGCTGCTCGATGCTGGCGTGCAGCCGGATGCCGACGCGATGGCACGCTGTATCGCCAGCGGCGGTGCCGACAGCGCACGCCTGATCGGCGCGGCCCTGTCGGCACGCGGCATCGATGCAGCCGCCGCCTGCCGCGCGGCGAGCGAGGCATTGCTGCTCAAGCTCACGACCGACATCGCCCGGGTCCGTTCCGGCAAGCTCAGCCACTATCTCGGCCTCGACGGACTCGAAGCCCACGTTGAACGCCTGCGGACATTCGTGCTGTAACGTGACACGGACTCAGCGGGACACCCCGTCGACACTCGCGGCGACACCCTGCATCGGCCGCGAGAACAGCTTGCAACCCGCGTAGTAGACGAGCGACGTCAGCGAGAGACCGACGATCCACGACACGTCCGCGCCGCCGAGCCGGCTCGCCAGTTCGCCCGTATAGAGATCGGTCGCCATGAACGGCGCCTGCGCGACGATGCCAATGAAGTACGAGCCGACGGCAATCGTATTGAAGCGTCCGTAGATGCCGCCGTCCTGACGGAAGAACGAATCGACGTCGTACTCGCCGTGACACACGAGGTAGTAGTCGACGAGGTTGATCGCGGTCCACGGCACGAGCACGTACAGCAGCAGCAGGATGAAGTTCGTGTAGCCGGCGAGGAAGTTGTCCTGCCCGAACAGCGCGATCGCGAGCGCGATGCCGCACAGGACGATCGCGGTGATCGCCCGCGCACGCGCCTTGCCCGACCAGGACGGAAAGAGCGTTTGCAGCACGGTAATGGCCGACAGTGCACCGCAATACAGCTCCATCGCATTGCTGGCCGCGATGCCGAACGACAGCACGACGATCACGAGCACGCTGATCCCTTGCGTGAGCCCCGTGAGGCCGCTCACGACATTGCCATCCGGCGTTGCGAGGCCCACCAGGCAGCCGAGCAGCATCGGGAAGAACGAGCCGAGCACGCAGCCCCAGTAACTCGACCAGAACGCGGTGCGCGGCCCGGTATCGGGCGGCAGGTAGCGCGAATAGTCCGACACGTAAGGCGCATAGGCGATCTGCCACAGCGCGGCGACCGACATCGCGCCCAGGAAGCCGGACAGGTTCAGCGAGTGCTTCGAGAACGTATCGGCCGGCAGTCCGTGCACGAAAATGATCCACACGAACGCCAGCACGAGTACGCTGCCCGAGCACCAGCTCAGCAGTCGCGCATACGCGTGGATCAGCTTGTAGCCGTAGATCGATCCGAGCAGGCTGATCAGGCCGATCACCACGACGCCCGCATCGAGCGGAATATCGGCGCTCAGGCTGTGCAGCGCCTGCCCGCCGAACACGCAGTTCGACGCGAAGAAGCCGACATACATCACGACGACCAGCGCGACCACGAGCAGCGCGCCGAACGACCCGAACTGCCCGCGGGTCTGGATCATCTGCGGCACGCCAAGCTGCGGCCCCTGGGCGGAATGCAGCGCCATGAAGACCGCGCCGATCAGGCTGCCGACGAGCGTGGCGAGCGCCGCCCACCAGAACGGCTGCTTGAATACCGTGGTCGCGAGCGATCCGGTGACGATCGTCAGCATCATGATGTTCGACCCGAACCAGATAGTGAACAGGTCCTTCGCACTGCCGTGCCGCTCGGTCAGCGGAATCGGCTGGATGGTACTTTCCTCGAGATGAGCAACGGACTCGCCCTGACTCATTTCGTCTCCTTGTTTCTGTTGTGATGTTCGCGGGTTCGGGGGATGAAGGGTGAAGCGGATTGCCTGGCCTGCACGAAGCGTGCGTCCTGCAATCAACCAGTCAAATTATTTGCATTCCTGATCAATAGGAAGTCGGAAGCACATCGCTTTACCGGACTATCGCCCACCACGACCGATCTTCAACCTGCCGGATTGCCGCTCCGGTGGCTGCACGCAGCCGGCTCGTCGCCGCAGCGAAACCCGTGGTTCGGTGCGCTCCCGCCCGTCTGACTGTCGCCGGACGGAAGCGCGTCGCTCAACCGGTCAGCAGTCGATCCCGAGCACTTCGCGCGCGGTGGCATCCACGGCCTTTCGCATCGTGCCGACCAGTTCGTCGATTTGCGCGTGATCGATCACCAGCGGCGGCGCAACGATCAGGCGGCCATTGGTCGAACGCACGATCGCGCCGAGTTCGAACCCGACCGTCCGGCTGTGCCAGGTCAGGTCGGCCTCGTTCGCAAAGCGCTCGCGCGTCGCCTTGTTCTTCGCGAACTGGATCGCGCCGACCGCGCCCACGCCCTGGATCTCGCCGACGAGCGAGTGACCGTCGAACGCATCGCGCAGCGCCTTCTGCAGGTACGGCCCGGTATCCGTCTTCGTCCGCTCGACGAGGCCTTCGCGCTCGAGCACGTCAAGGTTGGCCAGCGCGACAGCGGCCGCGACCGGGTGCCCCGAATAGGTCAGCCCGTGCGCATAGACGCCGCCTTTGTCGACCAGCGCATCGCCGACGCGCCGGCTCATGATCAGCCCGCCCATCGGCACGTAGCCCGAGGTCAGCCCCTTGGCCATGCAGATCAGGTCCGGTTCGAAGCCGAAGTGACGGTGCGCGAACCACTCGCCGGTACGGCCGAAACCGCCGATCACTTCGTCCGCGCAGAGCAGCACGTCGTACTGACGACAGATGCGCTCGATCTCCTGCCAGTAGCCATCCGGCGGAAAGATCATCCCGCCCGCCCCCTGGAACGGCTCCGCGACGAACGCGGCGACGCGCTCCGCACCGATCTCGAGGATCTTGCGCTCGAGCGACAGCGCCGCCTGCTTGCCGAATGCCTCGGGGCTCAGATCGCCGCCATTCGCGTACCAGTACGGTTCGTCCACGTGCGTGATGTTCGGAATCGGCAGGTCGCCCATTTCATGCATGAACGCCATGCCGCCCAGCGACGCGCTCCCCACCGTCGACCCGTGATAGCCGTTCACGCGGCCAATCAGCACCTTCTTCTCCGGCTTGCCCATCACGTCCCAGAAGCGCCGCACGGTGCGAATCAGCACTTCGTTCGATTCGGATCCCGAATTGGTATACACCACGTGACTGAAGCGATTGCCGAGCAGCGCGAACAGACGCTCCGACAGTTCAATCACCGACGGGTGCGTCGTATGAAAGAACATGTTGTAGTAGGACAGTTCCTTCATCTGCCGCGCGGCGGCTTCGACCAGCTCCGGCCGGCCATAGCCGACGTTGGTGCACCACAGCCCCGACATGCCGTCCAGGTAGCGGTTGCCGTCGTTGTCCCATAGATGGACACCTTCGCCGCGCACCATCACGCGTGCGCCTTCCTCGTTCAGCGCCTTCTGGTCGACGAACGCATGCAGGTGATGTGCGGCGTCGCTGCGTTGATAGTCCTGCGTCGTACGATGCGGAAAGTGGGGCGCATTCATAGGCGAGTCTCCGGTTAGTTTTGTGAACAAAAAGTGTTGTCGCGTTGTGCGGCGCAACCGCTTGCGGCCCGCCGCGCCGAATCAGTAACTGATCCAGGTCGTCTTGAGGCCCGTGTACTTGTCGATCGCGTGCAGCGAAAGATCGCGGCCGAAGCCCGACTGGCGGAACCCGCCGAACGGCGTCTGCGCGCTCAGCGCATCGACCGTGTTGACCGACACCGTGCCGGCGCGCAGCCGCCCCGACACACGGTGCGCGCGCGACAGGCTGCCGGTCCAGACCGACGCGGCAAGGCCATAGATCGAGTCGTTCGCGAGCCTGACGGCCTCGTCCTCGGTATCGAACGCCATCACCGACAGCACCGGCCCGAAGATCTCCTCGCGTGCGATGGCGTCGTCGTGCTTCACGTCGATGAAGATCGTCGGCTCGATGAAGTAGCCCTTGCCGTCGACACGCGGCGCGCCTCCGCCGATCGCGAGCGTCGCGCTATCGCGACCGCGTGCGATCCACTCGCGCACGCGCCGATGCTGCTGCTCGTCGACGATGGCGCCCATCCCGCTCGCCGGATCGAGCGGATCGCCCGGCATGAACGCGGCGGCATGCGCAATCAGCCGGTCGACGAACGCATCGTGAATCGAACGCTGAACCAGCAGCCGCGAGTTGGCGGAACACACCTCGCCCTGGTTGAAGAAGATGCCGAAGCACGCCTTGCGTGCGGCCAGGTCGAGATCGTCGGAATCGTCGAAGACCAGGTTCGGGCTCTTGCCGCCACATTCGAGCCACACCTGCTTCATGTTCGACTGCGCGGCGTACTCGAGGAATTTCTTGCCGACGGCCGTCGATCCCGTGAATGCGAGCACGTCCACATCGGGATGCAGCCCGAGCGCACGCCCCGCGGTCTCGCCATAACCCGGCACGACGTTCAGCACACCCGGCGGCAGGCCGGCCTCGAGCGCCAGCTCCGCGAGACGCAAGGCGGACAGCGGCGACTGTTCCGCCGGCTTCAGCACGACGCTGTTGCCTGCCGCCAGCGCTGGCGCCACCTTCCACGCGACCATGTCGAGCGGAAAATTCCACGGCACCACGGCGCCGACGACACCCAGCGGTTCGCGCGTGACGACCGCGAGGTTGCCGGGGTCGGTCGACGCGACTTCGCCATGCAGCTTGTCGACGGCCTCGCCGTACCAGCTGAACAGACCGCCCGCGGCGGGCACGTCGATGCTGAACGCATCCGCGACGCGCTTGCCCATGTTGAGCGAGTCGAGCAGCGCGAGCTCCGCACCGTGCGATGCGATGAGTTCACCGAGCCGGCAAAGCACACGCTTGCGCTCTGCCGGCGCGCAGCGCGACCACGCGCCGGATTCGAACGCGTGACGCGCGGCACGCACTGCGTCGTCGACGTCCACTGCATCGCACGACGCGACTTCTGCGATGACGGCCTCGGTCGCCGGATTGATCGCGGCAAACGTCCGGCCGCTGCGGGCCGGCACGCTGCGGCCGCCGATATGCGCGAGCGTTCTCGGAGCGACTTGCGCCGCAAGACGTCTCCAGTCTGCGTGCTGATGGTTTTCTGCTGAAGTTGGGTTCATTCAAGACTCCGTTTTGACGACCAGGCATTTGTGCGTTGTTCTCTGCCTGCATTCGACCCGACGAAAACGCCAGCGGTCGGGACCGAGGCCCATGACCGCCGAGAATCGCCGCAGTCGTCCGGTTGGCCAACTGTCGGTCATCAAAAAGAGATTTGAAAGAACAGTTTTTCTTCTCATTGAAGAGGTTATTTCTATTCATCCGCGTGTCGTGCAGTGGGTTTTCCTGCCACGTCGCGATCCCGGTGCCGTTTGTTTGTGTGCAATCGCATCGGCTTTCCGGTGCGGTGCGACGTGACACCCGCTGCGACGCCTGGCCAGCACGACATTGCGCCCCGGCCCATCCGACCACATACTGGTCGGCCTGCGCGAACAAGGGTGCGTCGATGGTGAATGTCGATCAGGGCGCCGCTTCGATCTTTGGCGTGATCGGAACGACCGTGTCCTTGCTGGCGGCGATTCCGTATGCGCTCGCGATCTACCGGCGCAGGGTTCGTCCGCATCTGTTCACATGGCTCGTGTGGTCGGTCGTCACGGCGATCGCGGCTGCCGGCCAGTTCGTCGCGGGTGCGGGGCCGTCCGCGTGGTGCACGGCGGCGATCGCCGTCACCTGCTTCCTGACGCTGGTGGCCAGCATCTTTCGAGGCGAACGCGGCTGGACACGACTCGACTGGCTGTTCCTGGGCGCGGCCCTGTCAGCCATTCCACTGTGGATGCTGACCGACGATCCGACGATCTCGATCTGCCTGGTCACGCTGATCGAGCTTGCCGGCCTCGGCCCGACCGTCCGCAAGACGATCCGCGATCCATGGAGCGAGAGCCTCGCGTATTTCGCGCTGTGCGTGCTCAAGTACGCGCTGGCGTTGCTGGCGCTGAGCACGTGGAGTGTCGCGGTCGCGTTCTATCCGGCCGTCAACGTCCTCGCGTCGATCGGCATCTGCGTGGTGATGCTTGTCCGGCGTCAGTCGCTGTCGAACGCGCGCTAGACGATCTTCGTCGGTGCGGTATGTTGCTTGCTGTTGCTCGCCGGTATGAGTAGAACCACAAACCTTCAGAGACGATACGAGGCCCTGAAATGGACGCAATCCGTACAGCCATCGAACCCAGCGAAGCCGCGCTTCGTGCCGCGATGCTGGCCAACGATATCGAAGCGCTTGATGCGCTGCTGGACGACGATCTGGTGTTCACCGTCCCGACCGGCCAGGTCATTTCGAAAGAAGACGACCTGGCCGCGCATCGCGCGAAGCTGCTGCGTCTCGACAGACTCGATGTGCAGGAAACGCACGCATGCGCGATCGGCGAGATGATCCTGACCACGACGAAGGCAGTGCTCGCCGGCCATTTCGGTGGCACGGCGTTCGATGGCGAGTTTGCCTATACTCGGCTGTGGCGCCGATCGCATGCTGGCTGGCGCGTCGTCGCCGGGCACGCATCGCAGGTCAGGTAGTGGCGTCGAGATCGACCTCCCTTCGAGTCGGCCAGTCGCGCTTCCGGAGGGGAGTCGATGCGAGCCGGACGATACCTCGCCGAAGGTGTCGACCACGACAGGAGACGAGATGCACAAACCATTTACCGTCCGCGCTGCCCGTACCGCGGACGCGGACGAGCTCACGCGACTGGCTCGCATTTCGAAGGCTCACTGGGGCTATCCGAAGGACTGGCTCGACTTGTGGCAGAGCGACCTCACGATTGCGCCTGAGACGATCGATGGATCGATCGGTTACGTCGCGGAATCCGGAGAGGCAATCATCGGGTTCTGGGTCAGGGCGTCATCGGAATCGGATCGCCCGACGCCCGGATGGCTGTTCGTCCATCCCGACCATATGGGCCGCGGTGTCGCCCGTGCACTGTGGGAAGAGGTCCGCAGGGAAAGCGCCGCAAGAGGGATCCGAAGCTTTGTGATCGAAGCCGATCCCAACGCGGTTCCGTTCTATCTGGCGCTCGGGGCTGAAAAGATCGGCGAAAAGGAATCAAGCGTCGTCCCGGGCAGGTTCTTTCCGATCCTGCGGATTGCGATCTGATATCTGACACCGCAGGCTCCAGGACGACGTCAACCGTGCATGCAAACGGCCTAGAATGAGTTTGGACTTTTCATTGTTTCCGGACGATCCCTTCCCCAAGGGGGAGCCGATCACCAATAGATCGGGGATCGAGTCGTGTGCCGTCGATGACTTCTTTCGAGGAAAGAGGCGCTTCGACAGGACGCTCAAGGAATTGCGGGAAGACTACGCTTGCGATGAATCCGCGTGCCTCGCTTTTATGAAGCCGCGGGCATTTGCGTTCTTTCTTCCGTTGTTCATGAAGATAGCGACCCACGAGTATGACCAGGCTGACAACATCCCCGACTCTCTCGTGTACAAGCTGCACCGAATGGCAACGGGTGAAGCGAACGACTGGCTCGAAGAAATATTGAAGGCATACTCAAAAGATCAACGAGACAGCATCATCGATTTTCTCGACGAGATGAGTCGAATCGAGTGGCGGTATCAAGATCCTGACTTGGCTGCAGATACGGCCCGTCTATTGCGCAAAGTATTTTGATCAACGCTTTTCGATTCGATTCTCAATCAACTCGAAGTCCCATCCTGGTCGTTGCGAAGAGGATCAAGGTGTCGTGGTGAACAAAAGAAACGACGGTTCAGAGCTGGCATCCGAAGAGCGTCTGAAAGCAATATTCGAAAAATACGCAACTCACCCCGAATTCCTGGGACTTGCGTTGATCGATCCCAATCAGCCTGGCGCGGTTGGCGACACCGTTTTACATCTCACGGCTCGAACAGGTGCGATTGAAGACATGAAGGTCCTCATCGATGCGGGTGCCGATGTAAACATCGCCGGAGATCTCGGCAATACCCCACTGCATCAAGCCGCCATGATGGATCAATTCGATTCGGTCGAATTTCTCTTGAAATGTGGGGCCAAAACGCATCTGAAAAATGAATTCGATCAGACGCCGCTCGACGTTGCTGAGCTTAGCGAGAACGCCAAAATAATCCGGCTTCTCAAGACTCGTCGATGAAGCCCATTCCTGAATCGGGCCCTTCCTACCCCGTACGCATTTCCGTCGCGCCAATGCAAAAACCCCCGCCTTTCGGGCGGGGGTTTCTGGCTTAGGGAGCCTGACGATTACCTACTTTCACACGGGAATCCGCACTATCATCGGCGTAGAGTCGTTTCACGGTCCTGTTCGGGATGGGAAGGGGTGGGACCGACTCGCTATGGTCATCAGGCAA